>DIAQ01000031.1:0-5517 GCA_002414865.1 candidate division Hyd24-12 bacterium UBA5074
GCAGGTTGCCGGCCTGAATCGCGCCCTCGTGCACCTCGGTGTAGATCTCGAGAGCGCTGTCTCGGTCGCCGGATTGCAGGAAGGCGTTCCCGAGACTCCCCCTGGCTCTGAGGATCTGCTCGGCGTCGCCTCCGAGCATCGCATGCTCCAGCCCCACCCGGCACAGCCGGAGGGCGCCCTGTATGTCATCGCCGACCAGGAGTTGTACGCTCTTCACGGTGCAGATCTGGGACCTCAGGACGTGGTCCTCCTCGATATCCAGGAAGGAGGAGGCCTTCTCGAGCAGCTCCTCGCCGGCGGCCTCGTCGCCCTTGTCGAAGCGGAGCCTCGCGAGCCTGACCGCGGCCTTCGCGCACAGCCTGTGGCATCCACAGCTGCCGGCCTCGTCGAGTGCCGCGCCGAATTCCCGGGCTGCGTCCTCCCATCTGCCGAGATCGCTCATCACAGTCCCCAGCTCTATCCTGGCGAAGGATCTCCGCCATCCCGTGCCGAGCAGCCTTATCAGCCTGCCGTACAGGTCGAGCGCCTCCACGTTGAGGAAGCTCCTGGCGGCATGACCCGCCGCCAGTTCCAGAAACTCGGCTGCCTCGCCGGTCTGCCCCGCCTTCTCGTAGTGATAGGCCAGGTCGGCGAAGAAGGCGGGATCTCCCGCGTGGATGCTTCGCAGCGAGCCGGCCGCCGTCGAATGCAGCTCGCGGAGCCTGGAGGTGAGCTGCATGCTGTAGACGGCATCCCGGAGCAGCGCGTTCCTGAAGGAGCATCTCCCGTCCTGCGGATCGCTCCAGAAACGCTCCTCCATCCCTCGCCGGAGAGCCTCCTCCACCTGATATCCGTCGAGCATCCCTGCGAGAACCGGGACTTCGAAGTCCCTGCCCAGGACCGCGGCGGCCTGGATCGCCTTGCGAAGGGGCGGGTCGAGCCTGTCGAGGCTGGACGCGATCAGGGCGCTCAGGGTGTCGGGCACTCCCAGGCCGGTCCTGGCGGGCTCGACTCCATCCGGACCGTCCACGAGCACGCCCTCCCCTTTCAGGATGCCGCAGTACTGCTCGATGTAGAAAGGGTTGCCGCCTGTCTGCGCATGCAGCAGGTCCACCAGCGCGGGCGAAGGGCGCCTCCCCAGCTCGTGCTCGATCATCTCTCCGGTGGATTCCTTCCCGAGGAGCTCGATTCTCAGGGACAGGGAAGGGTCCCCCGGCAGGATCACGGGCGAGCCGGTCTCGTCCTCGGGGCGCGCGGCGATGAGCCATGCGGCGCGGCTCCCCGGAAATGCCCCGACGAGCCTGGCGAGCAGCCGTCTCGAGTCCCCGTCGAGCCATTGGGCATCATCCAGCACGAAGACCCTCCGGCCCGTGAAGGAGAGAGCCTGCAACAGTGCCGTCACGGCGCCGGAGATGCTCTCGAATCTGCCCCTGGGGTCGAGCGTCTCGAACACCGAGCCCGGCCAGTCCACCCCCACGACCGAAGCCAGAGGCGGCCCGGATCTGGACAGCGAATCCGCGAGAGCCTCTGATCCGCCGACCTCCAGGAGCTCCGCAGCGAGCGACTCCAGACCGTCCTGCAGCGATACTCGCGCGCCTTCGTCACCCGAGGCCCCGCTCAGCGAGAACACGCTCTTGAGAAGGCTCCTGAAGGGATTGAGGCTCTTCCTGAGGACCCCGTCCGTCTGCAGGAAATGGAAGGAGAGCCCCGGGCAGGATGCCATGAACTCCTTGACTATCCTGGTCTTGCCGCTCCCGGCCTCACCCGTGATGTGCACGACCGCAGGTTCCTGGGACGCCCCGGCTCCTGCAGCGGCGTCGCGAAGGGAGGCCAGCACATCCTCCCTCCCGAAGAGAGGCCCGCCGCGGGTTTCCACAGGGGCGGCGGTTCCGTACGGCGAGAGCACGGAGATGCTCCGCTCGGACTCGTGTCCGCGGAGCCTGGCGGAATAGGACTTCACCCGGCGCAGACCTGTCCGGGACGAGAAGGCTGCCCCCGAGAGGATCCTGCCCCAGATCGAGCGGTACATCAGCCTCGATGCCGTGTTCACGGAGGTGCCGATCACCGTGTAGGTGCTGTAGTCGGAGCTTCCGATATGCCCGGCAAAGGCCGTTCCCACCTCCACTCCGGCGCGCAGCCTTCCGCTGGCGCCCGCGAAGACGGTCCTCAGGAACTGGTCGGCCCGCTCGACGTCATCCTCGTGCGATACAGGAGCGCCGAACACTACGAGGAGGGCCGAGCCGGCCGCCTTGATCTCGGCGCCGCTCAGGAAGCCCCCGAAGTCCTCCGCGGCACGCAGGATGTTGGACACGAAGCCGGGGAGGAGCCCCTGGCGCTCCTCGGAATCCGCGGAGAGGAAGATGCTGACCACTGATCGGAACTCACCTGCGGAATCGAGGGTGAGAACCCTGTCCGGGATAAAGGGCAGATCCTTTGCAAGGGCGCCCGACGCAAATCCGCGGAAGGACGGCCGGCGGCCGTGCGAGGCGAAGGACTCGCCCGCGATGTTGACGGCTCCCGGGCGGCAGGATTCCTGGGCGTCCGCGGCGAGGAGGAGTGCCTCCCCGCTGAAGCAGTGGAAGAGGCGGCTCTCGCAGCTGGCTACCAGCCATTCGATCCCTCCCTCTGCAACGCCAGCCTTCGCCATGGAGCCGTCTCTCATGCCGATGTCGCGGGATGGCTCCCGGAGAGCCTCGTGGATTCCCTCGGCGGCTGAGCAGGCGTCCTCCGCACACCCCCCCGGGAACACGCCGAGGATCGCGTCTCCGGCGAAGCCGCAAGCGAAGCCTCCCCCGGCGGAGATCTCGCGGGAGGCGCTGTCCACGACCGCGTCGAGCATCAGCGACAGACGCTCGGCACCCTCGAGACCCTGCCTGATATAGGTTTCCGTCAGAGATGTGAAACCGGGCAGGTCGACGACCAGAACCGATCCGTCGAAGCTTCCCGACATGCGTCCCGCAGCGGCCATCTCTTCGATGAACGGCGGGGCGAACCTGCGAACTGGCTGTGTCATTTCCTCTATCCGGCTGCGTGCATGGACTGATACACGCCGGCCCAGGAATCTAGTCCAACTCCGGTCTTGTGCATAGAGCGCAGGGAATAGTATGTCCCCGGCGCGGTATCTGCAGGGGTTGGAACCAGTCCGGTTTTCATACGGAGGGAAGAAGTGAACAGAGCGATCGCCGCTGTCCTGCTCCTGGCGGCCTCGGCCGCCATGGCACAAACCGACCAGGCCTATCAGTACCCCAGCCAGATCTCAGTCACGGGATACGGTGTCGCGGAGGCCGAACCCGACCTCGCCAGCATAGTCTTCGGCGTCGATGCCACCGGCATCACCGCCGCCGAAGCCGTCGACACCGCCACGGAGATGATGGACGGGGCCCGCGCGGCCGCACATCGCGCAGGCGTGGCCGAGGATGACATGTCCACGACCTACTACAGCCTCTGGCAGGAGGAGATCTACGATCCCGACTACGGCTACACCGGCGAGTACCAGTACCACGTGACGGAGAATATGACGGCGAAGGTCCGTGACATCGACGACGTCGGCGAGGTCATAGCCGCTGTCGTCTCGGGCGGGGCCAACACCGTGACCAGCATAACCTTCACGGTGGCCGACATAGTGTCTCTCCGCGCCGAGGCGCGTGCGAATGCCGCCGCCGATGCCCGCGGCAGGGCGGAGCAGCTGGCACGCGAGGCCGGGGTGACCCTCGGCAGGATCTCCATGATCAGCGAGTACAGCTACAACGACAGCTACTACGGCGACCCGTACTACTCGGCCGCGAGCACCTATTCGATGAGCATGGACGCCGCTTCAGGCGAGATAGCCGCGCCGTCCATCACCCCGGGCGTGACCACTTACAGCACCTCCGTCAGCATCACCTACTTCATCGCCGAATAGTCTCCCGATGCGGGGCCGGTCGACGGCCGGCCCCGCTTCCAAGCTTCAGGCTGCTCCAGGGCGGTCGGTCCTGACATCGAGTCGCCGGAAGTCAGACCCATTCACCAGGAAATGGACGCACGGGACTGGAGAGGGCATCCTGCACGGGGGGCTGCCGCCGGCGGTCCGCCGGGAGCGATCGACGAGTCGGTGCCTGCACCATTCCGTGACCGGATGACGGGGAAGCTTACGGAACGTCTGCCCGGCAATGCCGACCCTGCGGGGGATTCCAGCTATCGGGACCCCGCTCCAGGCCTGCCGTAGCCCGATATGATCTGCTCGTTCTGCTCCAGCATCATCATCCGACACAGCCTGACGATCGACGCCCGGTCGGGGATGGTTCTGCGACCCTTCGCGAGACCGGAACCCGGACGATCACCGAGGCATTATTCGGATGTCGATGCCGTGGTGCGCCTGGCTCCGGTCCTGTCACCTTCTCCCTGCGAGTTCCAGCAGGAACGCATACTCATAGGCGATATCCTCGAGCCATGAGAACCTGCCCGAGGTTCCGCCGTGGCCCGCGCCCATGTTGGTCCTGAAGACCAGCATGTCGTCATCCGTCCGCAGCGCCCTCATCTTCGCCACGAACTTGGCGGGCTCCCAGTAGCAGACCTGCGAGTCGTTCCACCCCGCCGTGACGAACATCGCCGGGTAGTCGGCGTGTCGGATGTTGTCGTACGGTGAGTAGGAGAGCATGTAGTCGTAGTAGAGCGGATCCTCCGGATTGCCCCATTCCTCGTACTCGTTGGTCGTCAGAGGAATCGTGGGGTCGAGCATCGTGGTCACGACATCGACGAACGGCACTCCCGCGATCACGCCCCTCCAGAGGTCCGGGCGCATGGTGGTGACCGCCCCCATCAGCAGTCCTCCAGCACTCTCGCCCTGGGCGAAGAGCAGGTCGGGAGCGGTGATCCCCTCGGAAACCAGGTACTCGGCGCAGGCTATGAAGTCCGTAAAGGTATTCCTCTTCTGGAGGAGCTTGCCCTCCTCGTACCATCTCCTGCCCAGCTCCGAGCCGCCCCGGACATGGGCCATCGCGTAGATGAATCCCCGGTCGAGCAGACTCAGCCGCGTGGTGCTGAACCAGGGGTCGTTGCTATACCCGTAAGCACCATACCCATAGAGGAGCAGCGGTGACGGCCCGTTTCCGACCGCATCCCTCCTCCATACCAGGGATATGGGCACCATCTCCCCGTCGGGCGCGGGGGCATACATGACCGCGGATTCATAGAGATCGGGGTCGTAACCGCCGGCCACGGGCTCCCTGCGCACGAGCTCGGTTTCGCCGGAGGCCAGGTCGAGGTCGTAGACCGAAGTAGGAGTCGTCAGGCTGGAAACCGCGAACCTCGCGATGTCCCGCTCCGGCTCCCTGTTCCCCTCCAGCCAGATGCTGCAGGGGATATCCCCCCCGGCCACCAGGTCGACCTGGTGGGTCCTGCGGTCCAGCGACAGCAGCTCCATGACCCCGTTCTCCCTGGCCACGATGGCTAGGGCCGACGGGAAGACCTCCAGGTCCTCCACCAGGAAGCCCTGCCTCCCGGCGAGCACCTCGGTCCAGGAATCGATGCCCGGGGTCGAAGCCGAGCATTTCATAACCC
>DIAQ01000031.1:5813-24184 GCA_002414865.1 candidate division Hyd24-12 bacterium UBA5074
AGAGTGTCGCCCAGCCCGGTCACCCCGTACTCGAGGTTCGGTGTGCGCGCCTGGATCAGAACGGGCTGACCTGCAGGATCGGCGGATCCGAGGAAACGAACCTCGCTCGAGGTGGAGCTCTCGCTGCCGATGAAGATGTACTCCTCGGAGGGAGACCCGTACACCCAGGGCCAGAAGGTCGCGTCGAACTCCTGATAGACGACCTCGTCCTCGTCCTGGGAGGTGCCGAGGGTGTGCCGCAGAATCCTGTCGGTCCTCCAGGTGCTGTCCAGCGAGCCGTAGAAGAGCGTGCGGCTGTCCGCAGCCCAGACCGCGCTCCCGTCGGTTCCGGCCAGGGTGTCCTGCAGGAAGTCGCCGCGCCCGATGTCCTCGAAGACGATCATGTACTCGAGCGATCCGGTCGTGTCCACCGGGAAGGCCGCAGTCGTGCCGTCAGGACTGATCGACGGCGACGGCACCTCGACGTACTCGTACCGAGCGGCGAGGATGGAGACGTCGAGCAGCTCGACCCAGCCCGAGCCGGGTGCCTCCCCGGACCTCTCGTATACGGGATAATCGGCCTCCTCGGGATATCTGCTCCTGTAGAGGAAGCCGTTGTGCAGGAATGCCGCAGAGGTATCCGCCGCAGGTATCCGCCCGGTCATCTCCGACACGAGCTCCGCTCTCAGATCCGAAGTGCCGGCCAGCACGGATTCGGCATAGGCGTTCTCCGCCATCAGGTACTCGATCGTCGCGGGATCCTCCCTGTCGCGGAGCCAGTAGTAACAGTCGGTCCTGTCGCCTCCCGGGGCGGAGACCACATATGGCATGATCGGTGCAAGCGGCTCACCCGGAAGTGCACCCAGCAATGCCACGGCAACAAGCACTCCGATCAATCTCGTCCTCCTGGTTGTCCTGGAGCCGCCTCCCGGGCGCCCGGGCGCAGAGTCCGGGAATCGGCGGGCCGAGGCCGGTCCCGGTGTGTTATATTCGGAACATCGAATCGAATCCCGTAGTAGAACGGATGCGATGAACGCACTGATCCTCGCCTTGATCCTCCAGGTCGTGTCGGGAGCCCCGTCGGCGTACTCCGACGGTACGCCGTCCACACTCCCCGCTGACTCCTCCGACCAGGTCGATGTCTCACCCGCGAGGCAGTCCCAGTTCCCGGGCTGGTTCGCGGCCTCCCGGAACGAGGATCGGGCTCCCTCCCTCCTCCCGTCCTGGGTTTCCGGCATACTGGACAGCCCCGTGCTTCACACGCCGATCCACCTGAAGGTGTCCCGCTCGGGCTTCACGCTGGGTTACGGGTTCTCCTTCTGCCTCTAGCTCTCACGGGCTTCCCAGCAATACCTTTATCCTGCCGAATGTGCATCCCGTCAGACCGAAGGCTCCATCAAGCATGAGCTCGGACATCTCGCTCGAGAGAAACCCCGTCGGACCGTCGGGAGTAGGCGCCTTGAGCGACCTGGGGACGCCCGGGGTATTCCAGCGGTAGGTGTGGAAACTACCCGTCGCGCCCTCCCAGTCGAGCTCCACTATCAGATTCGAGCTCCCGTCATACCAGAACGGGGTCTCGAGCTGGATCTCGAACCAGCCGCCCGGATCGCCCTGAGCGGTCAGGGGAGATGCGTCGAACACGAGCACTCTGCTGCCCGGGATGTAGTTTTCCTCGAACTCCGTGCCCAGCTGATCAGAGTCGCAGAGGCCCATGTAGAGATGGAAGTCGGGGAAGACCGCGACCGAGTCTCCCTCACCGTCGTCCGTGCGCTGCCAGGCAATGCTCTCGATCGTCATGGCGGTGCCTATCTCGGATTCGAGCGCTATCGCCTGATAGCGCAGCCCGCCGCTTCAATTCCCACAGAACGGATCCATGCTGGCTGATTCCGGTGAGCCGATGACCACCGCCGCCGAAGCCTGCAAGGCCATGAGGGAACAAACCAGGATCATCTTCACGACTGCACCTCCCTTGGACGACGCGATCATAACTCCGCCCCTCTCGTCCGTCCCCGGAAATCGCCGCTCCTCCTGACGAGATCCCGGGAAATAAAGAAGGCGCCCGGACCTGGCCGGGCGCCCTCGAACGGACAGGGAAGCGCTACTGGATGTTTATGATTATGCGGCCGAGGGTGATATCGGGGTTAGGGGTCTCGTTCGCATAGCGGATCTCGTACTCGCCAGCCTCGGCCGGAGCGGTGAGGGTCACGGGATTGCCCTCGGAGGTGTAGGCGTACTCGGCCCAGTCGCCCTCGGGGGAGCCCGAGGCGACTATGGTGATGTAGTCGCCCGTGTTGTCGGGGCCGACCCAGGAGACCTGGAAGTCCTGGCCTGTGCTGATGGCGGAGGGGGCGGTGAGGGCGATCTCGGTGCCGGACACGTTGAGCACGGCGCGGGCGAGAGTGCTGTCCACGATCGTGCTCTCGGTGACCATGCGAAGCTCATAGGCGCCTGCGGCTGCGGGGGCTGTGAATGCTATCGGATTGCCCTCGTATACGTAGTGCCACTCGTACCCCTGCCACTCGCCTTCGGCTGTGCCGGCGGGGACCAGGACGACATAGATGCCGCTGCCATCAGGGCCGCTCCAGGAGACATCGAACGGCGATCCACCCGCCACCTCGGCCGGGGCGACCACACCAGCGGTGACAGGGGCGACCGTGACGGTGATACGGCCGAGCGTGCTGTCAGGGTTGGTGCGCTCGGTGGCGTACCTGATCTCATAGCTGCCCGGGGCCAGCGGGGCGGTAAGAGTGACGGGATTGGCGTCACTCGTGTAGGCGTAATCGGTCCAGTCGCCCTCGGGGGCGCCTGCGGGCACGATGGTGATGTAGTCGCCGGTGCTGTCGGGGCCGGTCCATGCGACCTCGAACAGGCATCCTGCGGTGATCTCGGCCGGAGCCTGGAGCTCGATGACTACAGGCGGCACCCTCGATCCGCACGCAGCCGCGAGAACGACCGCGAGGCAAAGCGCTACATGCAATCTGGTCACGCTGCTCCCTCCTGAGATGAGTCTACAGGGCAACAACAAGGGTACAGGGAATTAATACTACGCGAGAGTCTGCCGTGGAGCAAGTCCGTCTCCGGAGAGACCCCGCCCCCCGCCCAGCGCCTTGAGCAGGGGCACGCTGGCGATCGTCGTCACCAGCGTCATCACTATCAGCGCAACGAAGATCCTCTGGTCGATGATGCCCGCCTCGAGGGCCACTCCGGCCAGGATCATCTCCATGGCGCCCCTGGCGTTGAGGCCGAATGCCACGAAGGCGGCCTCGCGGAGGCTCATCCCTCCCAGGAGGGCGCCTGCCCCGGCGCCGAGGAGCTTGCCCGCCGCTGCGACGACCAGCACGAAGAGGCATAGCATCGGGTCGAAACCGTTCACGAAGTCGGCCCTGAGCCCGATCGAGACGAAATAGAGGGGGGCGAAGAACGATAGTGCGAACTGGGAGATGACCGTGTTGGCGCAGGGAGTGTGTTTCAGCACCGGGCCCAGAGCCACCCCCACGAGAAATGCCCCGAACACGGCGTGCACTCCCGCCAGCTCCGCCAGAAGCGCCCCGAGGAGTATCAGGATCGAGATCGCCGCGAGCAGGCTGCCGGCCTCTCCGACGAGAGACCTCACCCACAGGAAGAAGCGCAGTCCCAGCCATCTCCCGAGAACTATCATCACAGCTGCGAGCACCACGACCAGGACGAGGCTTGCCAGCGGTCCGTGCCCCTGTGTGGAAGGTGCGAGCATGCTCAGAGAGAACGCGAAGAGCGACCAGCCCACCAGGTCGTCCACGATGGCAGACGCTGCCGTGACAGTCCCGCATCTGGTCCGGAGCTGCCCGGAATCCATGAGTATCCTGACGATCACAGGAAGAGCGGATATGCAGAGCGCCGCTCCCATGAACACGGCGAACGGGGCTCCCCTGGCCGCAGGGGCGCCCCAGAGAGACGGAAGAGCCAGCACAGAAGCCGCTCCCAGGGTGAACGGGACGGCCATCCCCAGCAGGCTGGAATAGAGAGCTGTTCTCCTGTTCTTCCAGGCGGCTTCCAGGTCTATCTCGAGACCTGCCACGAAGAGGAAGAACAGCATCCCGATGGTCACGACTCCGGAGCGCATCTCGAAGGTCGCGCCCTGCGCCGGGAAGACGGTGTGATGCAGATTTCTGAAGATGAGCCCGAATATCGAGGGTCCGAGCAGGACGCCGCCGAGCAGCTCGCCCAGGATGGCGGGCTGCCCCAGGCGCTTCATGATCTGCCCTCCGAGGAAACCGACCCCGAGGAGCAGTATCAGCTGGAGGAAGAACAGCGTCAGATCGGAAGCCGCCATCGACCATCCTTTCGGCAACCGCGGGAGTATACCCTCCGCCTGCCCGGTGGTCATGCCGTCTGGCCCGTCCAGCCCGGCCGGATTATCTTCCGCGCGAACAGCCGACGGGGTTCAGAGCATCTGCTCAAAGCCGCAGCAGCCCTGCGACGGTGCGAGGCAGAACCCGGAGAGGTATCTGCCGTGCCTGATGTCATGGACATACGCAGGTTCCCCGGGCTCAGCAGCGCGGAGGCTGCCGGGAGACTCCGGGAACAGGGCTGGAACGAGCTGCCCAGCGCTGGCAAGAAGCACATCCTCCGCCTCATCCTGGACGTCATCAGGGAACCGATGCTCATCCTGCTCCTCGCGAGCGGGGCGCTGTATCTCGTCATCGGGCGGGAGCCCGCCGACGCGGCCATGCTCATGGGCTTCGTCGTTCTCGTCATCGGGATAACGCTGTACCAGGAGCGAAGGACCGCGAGGGCGCTCGAGTCCCTGCGCGAGATGTCGAGCCCCCGCGCCCTGGTGACCAGGGACGGAGTCCAGAGCCGGATACCCGGCCGCGAGCTGGTCCAGGGGGACATCGTCGTCCTGTCCGAGGGCGACAGGGTGCCGGCCGACATCTTCCTCCTCCAGAATCTCAATCTGACGGTCGACGAGTCGGTCCTCACGGGCGAATCCCTGCCCGTCAGGAAGGCTGGAGGCGCGGATGCCGAAGGAGACCGGCGGGATGGGGACTCCGCGACCGGGCGCCTGCGGTTCGCATTCGCCGGGACTGTCGTGACGGGAGGCGTGGCCGTCGGCGAAGCGGTGGCCACCGGGCAGAGGACCGAGCTGGGCCGCATCGGCCGCGCACTGAGGGACATAGAGCAGCCGAGGACCCCCCTGCAGGAGGAGACAGGCGGCCTCGTGAGGCGCCTCGCCACCCTCGCGGCGGCCACATGTGCATGCGTCATCGTCCTCTACGGGATCACACGGGGAAACGATGCGGCTTCATGGAGGGACGGGCTGCTCAGCGGGATAAGCCTGGCCATGGCGATGCTCCCGGAGGAGTTCCCCGTCGTGCTGACCATCTTCCTGGCCCTCGGCGCATGGCGCCTGTCGAAATACGGGGTGCTGACGCGCCGTGTTCCCGTCGTGGAAGCCCTTGGAGCCGCGACGTATCTCTGTGTGGACAAGACCGGCACGATAACGAGGAACTCCCTCGCCCTCTCCTCTCTCTATGTGCCGGGAAAGGTCTGGGGAAGAGATGACGGAGCGCCTCCGGAGAAGTTCCACCGGCTGCTCGAGTACGCGATACTCGCAAGCAAGCGCGACCCCGTGGACCCGGTCGACAAGGCCATCAGGGAATCTGCGGAGCTGCTCCTGGGAGAGGTCGAGCACCTGCACGACAACTGGTCGCTGATATACGAATATCCCCTCTCGGATTCGCTGCTGGCCCTGTCCCACGTCTGGAGATCACCGGACGGGGACAAATACGAGATAGCTGCCAAGGGTGCGCCCGAAGCGATCGCGGACCTGTGCCACTTCCTGCCCGAGGAGGAGGTGGAGCTGCGCGCGGCCGTGCAGTCGATGGCCGAAAAGGGCTACAAGGTGCTGGGCGTGGCTAGGTCGGTCTTTGCCGAAGCGGGGCTTCCTGACGGACAGCACGAGTTCGACTTCGAGTTCCTCGGCCTTGCGGGGCTCGAGGATCCGGTGCGCGACGGGGTGGAGGAGTCGGTTGCCGAATGCAGGCAGGCAGGCATCGCCGTCACGATGATCACGGGCGACTACCCGGCGACCGCCAGGACCATCGCCGGCCAGGCCGGACTCGGCGACGGGGCTCTCATGACGGGCCAGGAGCTCGACTCCATGAGCGACGCGGAGCTGGCGGTCCGGGTCAGGGACGTCCGTGTGTTCGCCCGGGTCATCCCCGAGCAGAAGCTGAGGATAGTCAACGCGCTGATCGCATCGGGAGAGACGGTGGCGATGACCGGCGACGGCGTGAACGACGCCCCGGCTCTGAGGGCTGCCCATATCGGCATCGCCATGGGCGGGAGGGGCACGGATGTGGCCCGCGAAGCCGCCGGGATGGTTCTGCTGGACGACGACTTCACATCCATCGTCAAGGCGGTCCGTCAGGGCAGGAGGATATTCGACAACATCAGGAAGGCCATGGCGTACATAGTCGCCGTGCACATACCCATAGCAGGCATGGCAATGGTGCCGATCCTCATCGGCGGCCCCCTCCTCCTGATGCCCGTGCACGTGGCCTTCCTGGAGATGATCATCGATCCGTCATGCTCCATCGTCTTCGAGGCCGAACCGGAGGAGCGGGGCGTCATGCGCAAGCCGCCCAGAAGGAGAGGGACAAAGCTGTTCGGGTTCAAGGAGATGTCCCTCAGCTTCCTCCAGGGGGTGTCCTCGCTGGCCGTCGTCGCCGCGGTCTACTGCATCGCCAGAAGCCTGGGGCACTCCGAGAACGACATCAGGGCGCTCTCGTTCACAACCCTGGTCATCTCGAACCTGTGCCTGCTCTTCGCGAACAGGTCGTGGCAGTCCACCATCACGCACATGCTCAAGGTGCGCAACCGGGCGGCCTGGTGGGTGGTCGGCGGAGCTGTCGGCTTCCTCTCGCTCGTGATTTATGTTCCCCATTTGAGCCGGCTGTTCCACTTCGACAGCCTGCACGGGGTGGACGTCCTGGTGTGCCTCGCGGCAGGCGGCATAAGCATGGGGTGGTTCGAGCTGGTGAAGGTCCTGCGCAATCGCAGCCTTCAGTGAGTTCCAGTTGCGGGGGACGGCGGGAGACGCCGGCCCGTCCGGGGAAGGGCTGGGTCGAATGGAAACCAGGTTCTTCAGGACCCTGACGGAGAACGAAGAGAAGGCCCTCGTCCTGAGGTGCACCCGCATCGAGATGAAGAAGGGCGAGGTGCTGTTCAAGAAGGGCGAGAAGTCGAACTCGATGTATCTGGTCGAGAGGGGCGAATTCCAGGTCACCGACGAGCGCCCCGGCCAGAAGATCTTCCTCTCGTCCATCCGCGCCGGAGGCATCATCGGGGAGATGGCCTTCCTCGACGAGAGCCCGAGGTCGGCGAACGTCACGGTTCGCGAGGACGCAGTCCTGTGGAAGCTCTCGAAGGAGGATTTCCTGCGGGTGCTCCTGGAGGACGCAGGCCTCGGCGCCAGACTGCTGCTCGCCCTGGGCACGCTTCTCGTGGAGAGGCTCCGCAAGGCCGATGCCGCGCTCACCTCGCTCTCCACATCGCCGGTGGTGAAGCAGGTGGCCGACGAGCCCGACCTCAGGAGGGCCGCTGACGCCGTGAGAGGGCTGTAGCCTTCCCCTGGGAATGCGCATGATGCGGAACCGGGAGCGGGAAGAACCCGCTCCCGGTCTTATTTCAACGTGCTCAGGGGGCTATTCGCCCGCGTGCACCTTTATCCAGCCGAAGGATCTGGCGTCGAGACCCAGAAGCGTGCCGCCGAACTGGAGCTCGCTCATGCTCACGGACACTTCACCCGACGCATACGAGGGCGAGTCGGCGATGACGCTCCGGTTCGCACCGGTGTTCCACCAGTAGGTGTAGAACATGTTGACGCCGCCGGTCCACTGGAGCTCGAGGATCAGATTGTCGGTCCCGTTGTACTCGAAGGGAGTGTCGAGGGGGATCGTCATCCAGGCGTCCGCATCTGCGGCCATGGTCTGCGAGTCTGTCTCGTAGACCAGGACACGGCTGCCCGGGATGTAGTTGTCATCGAATGTGGCGCCCAGCTCGCCGGACGCGCACAGGCCCATGTACAGCTTGAAGCTGTTATAGGTGCCCGACGCTGAACCGCCGGTGCCCCTCTGCCAGGCCACGCTCTCTATGCTCATGGGACCCTGCAGCTCGGAGGAAAGCGCTACCACCTGGTAGCGTATGGCCGAGCCTCAAGAGGCGCAGAAGGGATCCATCGCCTGCGTCTGGGGAGAGCCGACCGTTATCAGGCTGGCGCTCGCACAGGCGGCGATGAACCCGGTCACCAACAGAGAACGGATCATCTGTCCTCCTTCATGGACAGGACACACTACGGGTCCTTCCGGATTGCGGCTTTCATACCTCAGAAGTAGGGATTCGTCAAGAAGTTCCCGCCGGGTTCTGGCGCATCCCTCCGGCCCGGCGTAGATTTCCAAGTCCACTGCCGTATCGTACCTGACAACTGCCCGGAGGATATCGATGCACCCATCAGCAACCGTCCGTCCTGTCGAGAACGGAAGGGATCTCTCCCGTTTCGTCGCCCTGCCTTTCCAGCTCTACGGGAACGACCCGGTCTGGGTGCCGCCTCTCGTCTCCGCGGAGAAGGCCCAGTTCATCCCGTCGAAGAATCCCGCCTTCGAGTTCTGCCGTTGCATGCTGTTCCTCGCCGAGGCTGATGGGCGCGTGCTGGGACGCATCGCCGCGATCGTCTCGGACAGGTACAACGAGCAGTGGGGAAGGAAGTGCGGACGGTTCGGATGGTTCGAGTGCGTGAAGGACCCCTCCGTCGCCTCGATGCTCCTGGATTCCGCTGAGAACTGGCTCCTCTCACAGGGCATGACCGAGGCCAGCGGCCCTCTCGGCTTCACGGACAACGACCCCACGGGGATGGTCGTGGAGGGCTTCGAGGAGCTTCCCACCATCGCAGCCAGCTACAATCCCCCCTACTACAACGACTTCCTCCTGGAGAGGGGCTACTCCAAGGAAGTCGACTATGTCGAATTCCTCATCACCGTCCCTTCCGAGCTGCCCGACAGGCTGAAGCGCACCGTCGCGGTGCTGAGGAAGAGGAGCGGGGTGCGGGTGTTCTCGGAGAAGAGCCGGTCGGTGCTCGCGAAGCGCTGGGGCAGGCAGGTGTTCGAGGTGCTGAACGAGGCCTACGCCGACCTCTACGGCACGACCATCCTGTCCGAGCACCAGATCGACTACTACATCGCGAGCTACCTCTCCAGGGTCGACCCCGAGTTCATCAAGCTCGCTGCGGACGGTGACAGGCTCGTGGGCTTCATCATCGCCATGCCCAACATCTCCAGGGCCTTCCAGAAGGCCAGGGGCAGGCTCCTCCCCTTCGGCTTCATCCACATCCTGAGGGAGATGAAGAGGAGCAAGGTGCTCGACTTCTACCTCGCGGGCATCCGGCGCGATTACCAGAACACCGGTGTGGACGTTCTCATGAGCTACGAGATGGGGGTGTCGGCGCTGGCGCGCGGCATGAAGTACGCCGAGAGCAACCATGAGCTGGAGGACAACGCGAAGATCCAGTCGATGTGGAAGCTGTACGACCGCAGGCTCCATCGGCGTGCAAGGGTGTACAACAGGAAGCTGGTTTCCGGATGAGCTCCCCAGGGCTCCTGAAAGTGGCCGGCCGCGCCGCAGGCCGCATGGCCTTCGCGGGTCTCGCACCGATACCCATCGCGGCGGCAGCGTCGGCTCCCGTGGAAGTCCGGGATCTTCCCGGCGTGGAGGCGGCGCGAGCCCTGGTCGCGACCCCCGAATGGGCCGCTTTCCGCAGTTTCTGGAGATCTGCAGGGGCATCCCCGGCGGAGGAGGAACAGAACTGGGAGCTTCTGCAGGCGCAGAGGGACTCGCTCCGTTCCCTGGCGGCGGAACTCGACCGCGCCTCCCCGGACAGCACGGCTTCCTACTGCGCAGCTCTGCTGGGCAGGCTTTGCGAGGCCAGGCTCTCCATGACCAGGTACGGGCTCCCGGAGATGCTCACACGGATGATCCCCTCCCGCGCGGTCTTCCACGAGGAGGCTTCGCTCCGGAGGCTCGAGGGGCGCCTGGCAGCGCTCGGCGAGCTCACGCCGGGCGCGTTCCGCGATCCGGCCGAGGTGGCCGGGCTCCTGGGCGACGCCGTCGAGGAGGCAACCGCAGCCATTCTGTTCGACGCCATGTCCGATGTGAGGTTGCTGCCCGAGACCTTCCCGGGCGCGGAGGCGGATAGCCTGGGCACGGCGGAGCTGCTCGCCTTCGACCTCGCCTCGCTGGACTCGCTCACGAGGGCCGCCGCCGGTTCCGATCCCCGGCTCGAGGCGGCCTGCGAGGACGCCCTGGCGGAGGTTCGCAGGATACGGTCCTCCCTCCCCGCCCTCGAGATCATGCTCGGAGACCTTCTGGCGCCGAGGTGAGCCGTCCCTGGTTCGCGCTCGAGATAGAGACTCGCTGCACCCGTTCCTGCGTCTACTGCTACAATTGCTGGAAGTCTCCCGGAGCCAGGCCTTCCGAGCCTCTCCCGCTGAGGGATCTCGCGGCACTGCTCAGAAGGCTCTCCGAGCAGGCCTGCCCCTCGGGCGTTACGCTGACCGGCGGCGAGCCGCTGCTGAGGGATGATCTGGAGGAGATCGCGGCGGAGTGCTCCAGGCTCTTCCCGGTCGTCACACTCTCCACGACCGGCGACGGGCTCGACCGCGCGAGGGCTTCCAGGCTGACGGCGGCTGGAGTGCTCCACTACGAGGCGGCTCTCCCCTCCGCCGACCCCGGAATCTGCGAGGAGTTGTGCGGGACAGACGGCGCGGCCTCCCGCCGGGCCATGGCGACCCTTTCGCGCCTGGGCGCCTTCGTCACCGCCTCGGTCCTCCTCTCCTCCCGCACGGCGCCCGGACTCAGGGAGACCGTCCTGCTCGCCTCGGCCTGCGGAGCCAGGGCGGTCGTCCTGAACCCTTTCCTGCCCACGGGTGCCGGGGCCGGAAGGCCGGATCTGGCGATGGAGCCGGCCGGGCTCTGTTCGGCTGCGCTGACTGCGTCCGAAGCGTCTTCGATGTCGGGGATACCCGTCTATTTCGGAACCGCCATAAGGAGGTGCGAGGTGCCTGCGGGCGCCCTGGAAGGCTGCCCCTCGGGGCCCTGCATCTGCGGGTCGGGCAAGTGGGCGGTGGGGCCCTCCGGCGAACTCAGGCCTTGCGAACAGAGCCCCCGGGAGCTGGGGAACCTGCTCTCCGCCAGCTTCAGGGACCTGGAGCGCTGCGCATCTGCGGTCTCCTTCAGGGCGGTGCCTGCAGCCTGCTCCTCCTGCGTCAGCCTTCCCGGCTGCGGTGGCGGATGCCGCCCAGTGCGCTCCCTCCGATGATGAGGAGGGCGCCGGCGGCAAACGCCGGACCGTGACGCTCGCCGAGCATCAGGGCTGAGAGGCCCGTGGCCACGACCGGCTTGAGGTAGAAGATCAGGGATGCCGTGGTGGCCCTGAAGGCCTTCAGCGTCTGGAAGAAGGTCACGTAACCAAGGCCGCTGACCCCCGCCCCCAGGTAGAGGATCCTGAGCACGGAGCCCGTGTCTCCGGCGCTCCCGGGCATCAGCGGCCTCCCGGTGAGGATCAGGAACAGGGCGAGCGCCGCGACGCCGGCCGCGAAGGAGACGGTGTTGGCGGCGAGCGGGGTGACGGACGAGACCATGCGCTTGCCGAGGACCGTGTAGAGGGCGAAGGTCACCGAGGCGCCCACGGCGTAGAGCACCCCCGCCTCCAGCCGCAGGCCGCCGCCGTCAGAGGCCACCAGGAAGATCCCGGCCACCCCGGCGAGCAGTGCGAGAAGCCTCCCTGCCGAGAACCTCTCCAACCCGAGGAGCGACGCGAAAGCAAGGACGAAGACGGGATTCGAGCTGATCACGGCAGCCGCCGTGGAGGCCCCTGTCGACATCACCGCGAGCTGCAGCATCGACATGCTGAGAAATGTGTTCAGCAGTCCGAGGAGTGCGAGGGCCGCGATCGTCCGCCGTCCCAGAGCGGCGAGCCCGGCCCGCTCCGACGGAGAGGCCAGGAGGAACGCAGCGAGGACTGCCAGCCCCGTCGCAAACCTCAGGAACGTCAGGGTGAACGGGTCCACCGCCGCCATCAGCGGCTTCGAGACGACCTCCATGGAGCTGAACAGGAGCAGCGTGACCGCGAATGCGACCGGCGCCCCGGCCCTGCCGGAGCTCCGCGGGGGCTCCGGACGGGCATCCTCAGTCGTCCGCAACCACGCAGTCCACTGTGTAGACGAAGGAGTTGTCCTCCCTGCGCCGGATGCGGGCACCATGGATCTCCCCCTCGAATCCGGGGAAGCGGTTGTGGAACTCCTGAAGGTCCCTCAGGAACTCGACGACCGTATTGGGTCCGTCGTCGAAGACCTCGCCAGGCATGACCAGGGGGATGCCCGGCGGATACGGGACCACCATGACGGCCGAGACGCGCCCGCCCAGCTTGCCGATGGGCACCTCCTCGACCTTGCCTGCCACGAGCCTGCTGTACGCCTCCTCCGGGAGCATTGCCTGCGCCGGCAGATGCACCGAGATCTCCCTCAGGGTCCGGGAGATGTTCTTCTCTCTGAGGAAGTCGTGGATCTCCTGGACGAGCTCCTTCAGACTCCTGCCGTTGTAGAGCTCGGCGTAGCGGTCGATGAGGTCCGGGAACACGCTGGAGAGCGTCGATTCCTCGTCGAAGGCCTTCCTGAAATCGAACAGCTCGGACAGCAGTGTGCCTGACTTCCCCTTGGTGATGCCCAGCGTGAACAGGACCAGGAAGCTGTAGAAGCCGGTCTTCTCGACGACGATGCCGCGTCCCCTGAGGAATCGTGCCGCGACGCAGGCCGGTATCCCGAAGGACTCCATCGATCCGTCAGGCGCGATGCCGGGCGTCTGTATGGTCACCTTCAGGGGATCGAGCATTACGAAGCCGTCGCCGATGTCCTCGAAGCCGTGCCATTTCTGGTCGCTGCTCAGCATCCAGTAGCTGGTGTTTCCGACCAGCTTCTTCTCGGCGAGCGAATCGAAGTCCACCAGCTTGCCGGGGGCGCCGTTCCGGGCCGACCGGGCCTTCACGCTCTCGGGCTCCCAGACCGTGAACCACCAGCTCCCGCCCGGGTCCTTGCCCTCGCGGATCTGCCTCCCGATGTGCTCCATCTTCAGCCTGAAGATGACCGCCTCCTCGGTGGCCTCCTCGACCAGCATCCCTCCGATTCCACCCTGCATCATCTTGGCGGCCACATCGAGGGAGGCGATGATGGGGTAGAGAGGCGATGTGGAGGAGTGCATCATATAGGCCTCGTTGAACCTGTCGTGATCGAAGGGAGCGCTTCCCTCCTTGATGTGGAGCATCGAGCCCTGCGAGAGAGCGGCGAGCACCTTGTGCGAGGACTGGGAGGCGAAGACGGTGGGGCCGACGCGCCCGCCCTTCTCCTCGTACATGCCATAGCGGCCCTTGTAGATCTCGCTGAACCTGGCATAGGCGTACCAGGCCTCGTCGAAGAGGATGTTGTTGCAGACCTTGCCGAGGAGCTTCTTCACCATGACCGTGCTGTAGCACAGGCCGTCGTAGGTGGAGTTGGTGAGCACGGCGAGCTTTATCCTGGGCTTCTTCTCTGCGTCGATGAAGGGCGAGGAGGCGATCTTCTCGCGGATGCTGTCCGTGCTGAACTCGGACAGGGGGACCGGGCCGATGATCCCGTGGGCGTTCCGCGTCGACCTGAGGTAGACGGGGATCGCGCCCGTCATGATGATGGCCTGCATGATCGACTTGTGGCAGTTCCTGTCCACGAGCACGATGTCCCCCCGGGTGACGCAGCCGTGGAACACCATCTTGTTGGCGGTCGAGGTGCCGTTGGTCACGTAGTAGGTGCGGTCAGCCCCGAAGGTCTGCGCCGCGAGCTTCTCCGACTCCCCGCAGACTCCCGAGTGCTCGAGCAGCGATCCCAGGTCGGGCACCGAGGCCGAGATGTCGCTGCGGAAGACGTTTTCCCCGAAGAAGCCATGGAACATCTTCCCTACTGGCGACTTGAGGAACGCCACCCCGCCCATGTGGCCAGGGGTGTGCCATGAGTACCTGTAGCTGAGGACATACGCATACAGGCCCTTGAGGAACGGTGGCATGAGCCCGTCCACGTACCTCCTCAGCGCGGTGAGGATCCTGCCCGCGATGAAGTCGGGAGTGTCCTCCATGGCCCAGATGTATCCGTCGATGCTCTTCATGACCTCGAGAGGCAGCTCCGCGACGGACATCCTGTCGGTGAGGAGGAACAGGGGAACCTCCGCGTTCCTGCGCGCGATCTTCTCGACCATCACGGCGGTGCTCGGGTACTCGGTGTTGCCTGCGCAGTCCAGGTCCCAGTCGAGGAGGACGCAGCCGATCGTGGCCAGCGAGCGCAGGTGGACCTCGGCGTCGGAGGCCGAGGGAGCCTCCAGGACCGAGATGTGAGCTTCCTGCAGCTGCTCCACGATGCTCCTGACGACTCTGGAACCTGCGCTGGAGCCGATCAGGTCGTTGTCGATGAACAGGACCGGGAACTCCCTGTAGAGATCCATGCATCCTCCGGTTGCCGCCCTGGGGCGGCCTCCTGCGGCGGAGCCGCGGGAGCGGCGCTAGGGAACTATGGTTGTGCCCGATTCGCCCTCGAGGGAGGGCAGGATACTCCCGGGACATGTGATCACGACCCGGTGTCCTCCGGACGACAGGAACTCGAGAGAGGCGATTATCTTGGGCAGCATGGAGCCTGCCGCGAAGTGCCCCTGCCCGACCAGATCCCGGAGTTCGCCGGCAGTTATCCGGCTCACCGGCCTCTGGCCCGGCTTGCCGAAATCGAGATAGACCTGGGGGACCCCCGTCGAGATTACGAAGGTGTCCGCCCCCAGTCCGGAGGCGAGAAGGGCGCTTGCCAGATCCTTGTCGATCACGGCGGCGATGCCTTCGTACCTGGGACCTCTCCGGATTACCGGGACTCCGCCGCCGCCCGCGCATATGACGATCTGGCCCTGGTTCACGAGGGCTCGAATGCACGGGAGCTCCAGTATCTTGAGGGGCTTCGGCGAGGGCACGACCCTGCGCCATCCCCTCCCCGCGTCCTCCTTCATCGCCCAGCCGCGCCCGGCCTGCAGGCCGGCTGCGACTCCGGCCGTGTAGAAGGGTCCCACCGGCTTGGTGGGGTTGCCGAAGCCGGGGTCGGACGGATCCACCTCGACCTGGGTGACGAGGCTGGAGACCGGGATGTCCTGGCCCCTCTCCTCGAGCACGTCGCCCAGGACCTGCTGCAGGAGGTATCCGAGGTATCCCTGCGTGGCTGCGACATTCACGTCCATCCGGTCCGGCGGCACCGTGGAGCATGCCATCTCGTTCCGGATCAGCTCGAAGCCGACCTGCGGACCGTTCCCGTGCGTGACCACGACGCTGCCGAAGAGCCTCGCAAGGGTCGCGACCTCTTCGCAGACCTCGCGGGCGAGGTCATGCGTATCCAGGTTGCCGCGCCCCGAGGACGGGTCGATCATGGAGTTGCCGCCGATGGCTACAACGACTGTCCCGGTGGGTCCTTCACCCATCAGCCCACGGCCTTTCCGCCCTTTCGGCCGAATAGGAGCAGACCGAGCGCGCCGACCACGATGGCGGCGTCGGCCACGTTGTAGGTCGGCCATCTCCAGCCGGCCGTCCCCATGTCGATGAAATCGACGACGAAGCCCGAATGCAGGAGCCTGTCCACCAGGTTGCCCACGGCCCCGCCCATGATGAGGCCGAAAAAGCACGCCTGGAGCCTCGAGGCAGGCGGGCGCGTGGCGAGGAACCAGGCGACGGCGCCTGCGGCGATGCCGGTGAAGATCGAGAGGAACACCGGGCCGGCCCAACGGAGGCTGAAGGCGGCGCCCGAGTTGTATCTGAGCCTCAGCATCAGGTACGGATCGACGAGGCGCAGCACTCCTCCCCCCTCGAGGGAGCGGAGGGCGAGCGCCTTGGTGATCTGGTCGGCCACCAGAACAGAAGCCGCGGAGACGAAGCCGGCGATCCTCGGGCCGGCAGCCATCACAGGCTCCTCACGACGGCGGCGCATCTACCGCAGATATCCACGAACCCGGCGTCGCTGCCGACATCAGGAAGGTGTTTCCAGCACCGGGCGCATTTCGCGTGCGGAGTCGGGACCACTTCGACCGAGATCTCCGGACCGCTTCGCAGGGTGACGCCGGAGACTATCAGGAAGTCCTCCCACGGTTCTCCGAGAGCAGTTCCGCCGAGATCGGGCGGAAGCGTCAGGACGACATCGGCATCGAGCCCGCTCCCTATCACTCCGGCGGCCCTGGCCTCCTCGAGCTTCTTGAGGGCGAGGTCCCGCGCCTCCAGGAATCCGGCCCAGGCCGCCAGCCCGGTCCTGCAGGCCTCGTCGGGGGGCCGGGGGTCGAAAAGGGCGAGGTGCACGCTCGACCGGCCTCCCCTCAGCGACTCGGGCAGCTCGACCCAGGCCTCTTCGGCCGTGAACGGGATCAGGGGTGCCAGGAGCTTGATCAGCTCTGTACAGATCCATCCCAGGAGGGAGACCGTGCCCCGGCGCCTCCCCGAGTCTGCCGAGTCACAGTAGAGACGGTCCTTCCTGACGTCGAGGAAGAGTCCTGACAGGTCGACGGTCGAGAAGTTGCGCAGCTCCCTGCAGACGCGGTGGAACTGGAAGGTGCGATAGGCTTCGAGACAGGCGGCCTGAACCTCGCGGAAGCGCAGGAATATGTAGCGATCGAGTCCGTCAGCCGGCTCCTCCGGCGGAGTCCCGTCCATGCCGGACAGGTTGCCGAGCATGAATCTGAGTGTGTTCCGGATCTTCCTGTAGGCTTCGGTGGCATCCTCCAGCATGGCCTTGTCCGCGCGGAAGTCGGCGGTGTAGTCGACTCCGGCGAACCAGAGGCGCAGTATGTCGGCCCCCCGCCCTTCGACCACCTCCATCGGCGAGATCGCATTGCCGACGGACTTGGACATCTTCTTGCCCTGCTGGTCGAGTACCAGCCCGTGCGTCACGATGTTGCGCGCCGGTATGCCCAGATCGAGCGCCATGCTGGTTATCATGCTGACCCCGAACCATCCGCGATGCTGATCCGTGGCCTCGAGGTAGACATCGCTGGGACGCGCGAGCCCGAACTCCGGGGTGAGGACGCAGTAATGGCTCAGGGAGCTGTCGAACCAGACGTCCAGTATGTCGTCCACCCGGCGAAGGCTCGACCCGCCGCAGCCAGGGCATGCGACCTCCTTCCCGGCGAGGGCGAAGAGCTGGGCGGGCGAATTGCGGAACCAGGCATCGGAGCCCTCGCGTCCCACCAGGTCGGCCGCCGCCGAGATGACCTCCGGATCGAGCACGGCCTCGCCGCAGTCCTCGCAGACGAAGGCAGGCAGGGCGACTCCCCAGGCCCTCTGGCGCGACAGGCACCAGTCGGGCCTGACGGCCATCATGTTCTTCATCCTCTCGTATCCCCACGAGGGATGCCATGCGACCTCGTCGACTGCGGACAGCACCTTCTCCTTGAGCCCCTGCGTGGTGAGGTCCAGGAAGAACTGCCTGGTGGCCCTGAAGATCAGAGGGTTCTTGCAGCGCCAGCAGTGCGGATAGCTGTGCTCGAGCGTCCTGGCGGACAGGAGCCTGCCCGCCTTCGACAGGTCGGCGATGATCACCTCGTCGGCCTTGTGGACATGTAGTCCGGCATACGGCCCGGCCTCCCGGGTGAATACGCCGTGTTCGTCGACCGGGCTGAAGGCGTCGAGCCCGTAGCGCCTGCCGGCGGCGAAGTCCTCGACGCCGTGACCGGGAGCCGTGTGCACGCATCCCGAGCCGTCGTCCATCGTCACATGGTCCCCCAGGATGACGATCGACGAGCGGTCTCCGAACAGGGGATGCTGCAGCGTCAGGCCCTCCAGCTCGGCTCCCTTGAAGTTGGGGCCGGTCGCCACAGGCCCCGGCTCACCGAGTGCCTCCAGGAAGTCCGCAGCCCTGCGCGCCGCCACCAGCAGCCTGCGCCCGGCCACTTCGGCGACCGTGTATTCCTCGAACGGGTTGAGGGCGACGGCGAGGTTGGCCGGGAGCGTCCACGGGGTCGTGGTCCAGATGACCACCTCGGTGCCGGCCGGCACTCCCCTTGCCTCCCAGTCCCCCGGGTTGCGCCGCTCGAATGCGACCCAGATGGAGCTGGAGCGGTGCTTCGCGTACTCGACCTCGGCATCCGCGAGGGCGGTGGAGCAGGTGGTGCACCAGCTTATCGGACGGAGCCCGAGGTAGACGTAACCTCTGCGGACCAGCTCGCCGAATGCCCTCACGATGCCCGATTCGTACGAGCGCGACATCGTGATGGACGGGGCATCCCACCTCCCGAAGACTCCCAGCCGGCTGAACTCGCCCCTCTCCACT
>DIAQ01000102.1 GCA_002414865.1 candidate division Hyd24-12 bacterium UBA5074
AGCTGCAGCATGCCGGAGGCCATGGCGGGGACGAGGTCGGTCATGGCCAGGCCGTCGCCTGCTCCTGCAGCCCTTTTCATCCTCACCCTGAGGGCCTCTATGCGCAGCAGGGAGTGCTGGATCCTGTCGTCGAAGGGCGCGAGGTCCCTCGCCTGGAGGAGGAGGTGCAGACTCTCGTCCAGCCTTCCCCTCTTGGCTTCGAGGAGGGCGAGATAGGCCAGCGTCGCGGGGACCTTGTGCTGCTCGCGCCGGGCAGTCGAGATGAGCAGTCTGTCGGCCTCCTCGTCCCTGTCGAGCATGAGCAGCACCAGGCCCAGCTTGCGCTTCGCGTCCAGGTCCTCGGGGCAGTCCGCGAGGTATTGCTCCAGGGCCTCGCGCGCTGGCTCGAACCAGTCGAGCCTCAGGTAGATGTCCGAGGCGAGGAGGAGGGACGCAGACCCGGGCACCCCGTGCCAGCGGAAGCCCGCCATCCTCTCGGATACCTCCCTGTGCCTGCCTTCGTCCAGGTCGAGCCTGCAGAGCGTGAGCACCGCCAGGTCCTCGTCGGAGGTGCCCCTCGCCGAGGGCTCGGCGAGGAGGCGCTCGAGGCTCTCCCTGGCCATCGCCGCGTTCTGCGACTCCCCGGCCTTCTCCACCTGCGCCCACAGCCAGGATATCTTGGCCGCGGCCGCGTCGGGGCTCCTCTTGCGGGTCTCCGTGCTCACTCCTCCCTGATCTCCGCGATTATCCCGTCGGCGACCGCGGTGTTGTCGAACACCGAGGTGCCGGCGGACACAGCCTCGATCCTGTAGATGTAGGCACCGGAGGCAGGCCTGTCGCCGTCGGCGTCGAGGCCGTCCCAGAGCACCTGGTTGTAGCCCTGGCCGCAGTCGGCCGAGAGCCGCTCGATGCAGGCGCCGTTCACAGTGTAGATGCCTATGGTCACGGAGGCGTCCTCCGACAGGAGGAAGCTGAAGCACCTCCGACCGCTGCCCGGGTTGGGGTAGACCAGGACCTCGGAGAGCGTGAGCTTCTCGGGAGACCTGGCCTCCACCGTCAGTGTGTCCAGCGAGCTGTTGCCCACTCCGTCGAAGCTCCAGAGGATGAGGTCGTGGAAGCCCTCGGAGAGCTGTCCCAGGGAGTGGCTGAGATGGCCCCGGGTCGTGCTCCCCTGGAGGTAGCTGAACCAGGCCCCCACGTCCGCGCCCTGCCCGTCCACGAAGAGAGTGAGCTGCCTCCCCTGCCCTCCGAGGAAGCAGATGCCGCTCGTGTCCGAGAGGTCGGCCTCGAACTGGAGCTGGCCCGAGACCACGGGGTTGTCGATGCCCTCGTATCCGGCGATCCACAAGGCGGCTTCCGGACCCTCGTAGTCGTTGCCCGAGGGCTCTCCCTCGACCAGGGGGACGGGATCGATGGCGGCCGCCGAGAGGAAGCTGCTCGAAGGCGCGGAGGCCTGGGTCCTGCCCTGCGGTCCGACAACCGACTGGATGGGGACGAAGCAGGGCAGGGTGAACTCTCCCGCCTCGACGGCGGCGGTGCCCCTGAAGGCCGTGCCCCCGTATCTGAGCCATTCTATGACCGCACCGCCCAGGCAGTTGTACACCACGAGCTGGGAGGACTCCCTGGCCTCGACGAATGCGAGTCCCTCGGCGTCGGGCAGAGCGCTGCCCGAGATCTGGTTCGTCTCGCCCGTGCGGAGGGTGTCGTCGGCGACGACGAGCTGGAAGGACTCGGAGGGCCTGTACAGCCCCGCTCCGAGGTCGCCGAAGAGGACGTAGAACCTGTTGTTCGTGTCGTAGGCCGGCTCTGCCAGCTTGGCCAGCCAGAGGGCCTCGCCCGCCGTAAGGGCCGGGTCGCTCTGGAGCGAGTCGATCATCGCCCCGCAGAGGCCGAGATTGGAGACGCCGTAGGTGCCCCTCGTGGCGGCGACGCATGACACCGCGCCACCCGCGGGATGCGTGAGAAGCAGCTCGGCTATGGCATCCTCCCCCAGGCCGTCGAAATGCCCCAGGTCGCATGTCCCGAAGAAGTACATCGGGAGCCTGTCCCCGTTGAGGAGCCTCCCCACGTCGCCCCTCAGGAAGACCTTCTCATGGGCGAGCTGACCGGCGCTGCCGTGCCCGAAGTAGATCACGAGCCCCTGCCCCTCGGACAGGGCCGAGACCAGATCCTCCCTCGCCTCGGGCTTCTCCGGGTGCGTCTCCGATGTCGGCCACGGGTATTCGATCAGGTAGAACTTGCGCCTGTCGTAAAGCGTGGAGAGGACCGAGTCGGCCATCTCCTCGCAGTTCGTCGTGTGCTCGGTCTCGTTCTGGGAGTACTCGCCCCATTCGTCGTCGGCTATCAACATGGCTCGGTTCAGCCAGGCTCCGCTGTTCGTCCCGCTTTCGCAGATCGCGAGCTTCTCGAGGTAGGTCAGCAGCTCGGCGCGGCTGTCCACGGGTATCCTCGAGAGGGGCAGCTCGGGGAGGACCGAGCCTTCGTGGACCATCGCATAGCAGTCGTCGGAGCAGTAATCGCCGGGGCCCAGCAGGGACCAGGGCGGCACCTGCACGGCCCTCGTCGTGGCGTAGCCGAGGATGTCGAAATGCCCGTCGCCGACGAGGACCACGCCCTGTGCGGCAGGGGTCCACGAGTCCATCGCCCACCTGATGGCGGACCGGATGGCTCCGGGGTCCGTCACGCCCTGGCCGAACTCGTCGTAGATCTCCCGTGTCGTGGCAACCTCGCACGTGAGCCCGCGGGCCTCGTAGATGGCGCTCAGACCCCATACGGCGTCCCGGAGCTCCTCGGAGGTCACGATCAGGATGTCGGCTCCGGTCACGGTCCCGAGGAGCCTGCCGGGCTGAGCGGGGGTGATGCTGTCGGCCTCCATCCAGCCGGATGAGGGCATGGCGATGATCCGGCTATCCTCGGACACCTCGAACGAGAACTGTGCCGAGGAGCCGGACTGGGAGACTCCAGACAACCTGCAGGGCGTGAACGGATCGGTGAAGTCGAGGACATCGGCGTCGGGATCCAGCCCGCCCAGCACGAACCCGTACCTGCCCTCCCCGCCGGTTCCGGGCCTCAGCTCGATCCCCGCGGACGAGGAGAGGGGCATCTGGTAGGAGACATGGATCCAGTCGAGCAGCAGGGTGTTGGCGGAGGATGCGGAGTTCGCCAGGGTGATTTCCCCCGCCTGCGGCGGCGAGACGCCTTCGATGTTCACGACATGCTCGCCCGCACCGCTCCAGGTCTCCTCGCCGACCTTCGATCCGTCGATCAGGATCTCCACGGTGTTCGACCCCGAATCCTCGGAGATGAGGGCCACCTCCAGCGTGCCGGCTCCGGCGACAGGGGTGGGGAGGGTGAATGCCGTTTCGTACTGCGTGCCGGGATCGAGAGAGGCCCATGTCCAGCCCGTGACCGTCTCGAAGCTCGTGTTCCAGGCGTGGCTCTCCTCGAGCCAGAGATCGGCCTCGACAGTGGGTCCCCACTGCGGCGATCCGTCGGGCGCCGCCTCCAGGGAGGGCCATCTCCGCCCGTCCTCTCCGCCCCAGGTGAGCCAGTAGACGTTGTGCAGGGAGAAGCGGTGCCTGATCCTGAAGTTATCCCCTCCGTAGGGCAGCCATCTGCCGAGACCCTGGCCGAGGAATCGTATCCTGTCTTCCGGATCGAAGCTGCCGTCGCCGCCGTCCAGGACCTCGAAGGCCACTTCGGCGAGCTCGTGCCCGTCGGCGGGATCATCGTCGAACTGCAGCCCCGGACCGGAGAAGAGCCTGAGGGAGGCCGAGGGGGCGCCGGCTATCTCGCAGCCGGCGGATTCCAGGTCGGAGCAGGAGACCTCGTATCCGCCTGTATCCCCCGTGGCGATCCTGGCCCAGGGGCTTCCCCAGAAGACGCCCTCCCGTCCATCCGTGCCCGGCAGCGGCCAGGCCCGGCAGCCTTCGAGTGCGACACGGGCCGCGGGACCGGTCGGCGTTGCTCCGCCTCGGGCGGGCTCCCACTCCAGCGAGATCTCCAGCGAGCGGATCCAGCTCCCGCCGTCCGATGGCAGCCAGGGGCGTATCTCGACGACGACGAACGTATAGCCGGCAAGAGGGAAGGGGGAGGAGACCGAGACGGCCTCGCCGGGCCCGGGAAGCGGCAAGGAAGGCACCTCGACCGTTTCCAGCCCCGTCCCTTCCAGGTCCGGAGCGCGCATGACCGGCAGGTCGGGGAGGACGAGCCTTCCAGCCTCCCTGGCCGAATACCGGATCGCGGGGCTCGCTCCGGCGGGGACCGGGACGAACACCCGCACAACGGGGATCATCGGCTCGCCGGGAACGCAGCTCGTCGCGGCTCCGTCGAAGGCCAGGCGGAAGTGTCCGCCGTCCGACACGACGGAGGGCTCGGAGAACTCTGCGGTGAACCTGCAGCCTCCGTCACCCGAGGAAACCATCTCCACTCCGGCGCCCGACAGCGGTGCCAGGAGGAAGGCCGGCAACAGCAGCCACAGGAGGGGCCGGACGGAGCCGGAGGCCGCTCCCGCGGCCCGCGCCGCCCCCGACGGACGGGACCCGTCTCTATCCATCGTCGTCCTTCCTTATGACTGCGAGAATCCCTGTCGACGAGGCCGATCCGCCCTCCCCGGGGTCGTACTCGATCCTGTAGATGTATGGACCCGAAGCAGGCGGGTCTCCGTCGAGGTCGAGCCCGTTCCAGATCACCTGGCAGTAGCCCGCGACACACGAGCCTGCCCATCTCCAGATCGCCCTGCCTGCCGTGGTGTAGACCGTCACTTCCGCGACGCCGTCCGTGGCCGCCATGAAACTGAAGCAGCGCAGACCTTCGGCGGGATTCGGATATACCAGCACCTCGGACAGGACATCATCGGGGATCTCCGTCACCTGGAAGTCGAGCGTATCCCGGGCCGAGTTGCCCATCCCGTCCCAGCAGGCCAGGATGATCCTGTGCTGCCCCTCGAAGAGGGTCGGCAGATCGTACTCCAGAACGCCCCCGGTAACGCTGCCGGGAAGGTACGAGAAATACCCGCTGACGTCGAAAGCCTGCTGGTCGAGGTTGACGAGGATAGCCCTGCCGGCGGACCCCCCGAAGGCGGCTATGCCGCTCGGATCGGCGAGTGAGGCTCTGAAGACGGCTTCGGGTCCGGAGACCGGAACGGGCTCTCCCCGGTGCCCGTCGAGCCAGATCTCGATGTCGGGACCCGCAGAGTCGGCTGAATAGCCCCCCTCGTCGGCCAGCACGGCCCACTCGTCCCAGGCCGTGGAGCAGCCCTCTCCGGAGAGGCCGTTCGCCGCGGCGCGGGCGTACATCCCCGTGTCGGCCTGGACGGGCACGAAGAAGTTCACTTCGAGGGGGCCGTCGAACGGGAATGTGCCCCGGAAGGCGGGGCCGCCGTACTTGAGGTAGGTGATGACCGTTCCGCCTAGGCAGGTGTAGTCGGTCCACGAGGCGCTCTCGCGCACCTCCAGCAGCGCGGTGCCCTGTCCCTCGAAGGCCGCAGAGAGGCTGCATTCCCGCCCCCTGAGGAGCGTGTCGCCTTCGACGGTTATCTCCTGGGGGAGTGGCTCGGAGCGCCGCAGCGGGAGGGTTCCGTCGCCGAAGAAGACGTAGAAGAGGGCTGTGTTGTCGTACAGGTCGGGATTCAGGACCTTCGCGGCCCACAGGGCCTCGCCTGGGGGGACCTCCTGGTTGCAGAGCAGGTCGTAGTAGGAGCAGAAGATCATCTTGTTCGTGGTGCTGGTCGTGCCCCTCGTCCCGCCGATGGCGCCGATCGCCCCTCCCCCGGGCTGCAGGACGAAGGCTTCTCCCATGCAGTCGGTCGAGATCATGTCGAAGCGGCCCACGTCGCAGCTCGCGAAGGAGATGACGGGAAGCCTCATCCCGTTGGTGAGCCTCGCCACGTCGCTCGTCACGAGGAGCTTCTCATGGGCTATCTGCCCGTACGACCCGTGGCCGAAGAAGGCGGCAGCCGCACAGCCCTGGCTGAGGGACACCACCAAATCCTCCCGGGCCTCCGGCTTCTCCCTGCCGCCGGTCCAGGGGTATTCGATCAGGTAGAACTTGTCCCTGTCGAGAGACCGCCTGACGATCGTGTCCGCGAGGGCCTCGCAGTACATCGTATGGTCGTCCTCGTTCATGGAGTACTCGCCCCATTCGTCGTCGGCTATCAGCAGCAGGCGGTTCGCCCACTCCCCGTCGGCCTCCCCGGTCGAATAGGCCAGGAGCTTGGCGGTGAACTGCGAGAGCTCCTGGGGCGTGTCCGCGGGCACCCTGGACACGGCGATCTCGGGGAGGAACGCATCACTCGAGGTCATGGCGTAGTAGTCGTCGGCGCAGACTGTCTCGGAGGAACCGAAGACTTCCCATGCGGGTATCAGACTCGGCGTCGGGGTGGTGAAGTTCAGGGGATCGTAGTGCCCGTCGCCCACGAGTACGAGCATGTACGGGGCCGGGTCCCAGCTCTCGAGCGCCCACCTGAGGAACGACCTTATGGCGCCGGGGTCGGTGACTCCCTGCCCGAACTCGTCGTAGACCTCGCGGGCGGTGACCATCTCGGCCCGCAGGCCGCGGGCCTCGCAGGCGGAGGCCAGCACGGCCGCGCCCTCCTCGAGACCCGGCCCCGCCACGAAGACCACTCCGGCCCCGTTCAGAGTCCCCCTTATCCTCCCGGGGGCTG
>DIAQ01000105.1:0-709 GCA_002414865.1 candidate division Hyd24-12 bacterium UBA5074
GCGGAGGGGTATAGTTGCCCGCGCGTACTAGCAGGAGAACCGTCATCCCGGGGGTGAGGCCGTGGGAGGTCCCCGCGGCCTCCCTCGTCTTCCTCGCGCTCGCGGCCGCGATGACATGGCCGATGGCCGCCGCCCCCGGGAGCGGCACCCACGACTACACCGACACGCTGTTCAACACCTGGCTGATGGCCTGGAACGTCCACTCGGCATCGACCCTCCAGAACCCTCTCGCACCCCCGGTCTTCCTCGGCCAGCCCGACGCGTACGGCCGCAACGACCTGCTTCTGCCGCAGAGCCTTGCCGCCATGCCGATCATGCTCCTGGGGGGCAGCGCCCTCGCCGCCCACAACATCGTTTTCGTCCTGTCCCTCGCCTTCGCAGGGATGGCTCTCTTTCTCCTCGCGAGGGAACTCACCCTGGATTTCGCCGCCGCGCTCTTCGCCGGCGGCGCATTCGTCTGCAGCCCGTTCTTCCAGAGCCATCTCTGGCACCTGCAGCTCCAGTCCGCCGGCTTTGCCATACTGGCGATCAGGCAGGCGCTGAGGATCCCCGGAGGGGGCCGGGCCTGGCCGGTCTCGCTGCTGGTGCTCCTCCAGTTCACGGCTTCTCTCTATTACTGGTTCTTCCTCGACCTGGCCCTGATCCTCGCCCTTCCCTGGCTCGCGGCCAGGGGTCGAAGGCATGCCCTTCTCCTCGCAGGCTGGCTGCT
>DIAQ01000105.1:1020-1569 GCA_002414865.1 candidate division Hyd24-12 bacterium UBA5074
CCCGGTGGCCGGTCGATGCCATCGCCTCCACCGACGTGTCGGTTTTCATCTCGCCGTGGGAGAACAGCCTTCTGACCGGCTCCCTCCGCCCCGTCACGACGCTGGGGGAGTCGGCCCTGTGGCCGGGCCTGGCAGCCGTCTGCTGCGCGACCGCCCATGCCCTCCGCAGGAACAGGGGAGACGGGCTCCCCTGGGGCTGGTACCTGGCCGCGATGGGCGCCTTTTTCGCCATGCTGTCTCTCGGGCCGACACTGTCGGTCTTCGGGAGGCAGGTCTCAGCGGCCCCCGGAAGGATACTCGGCGCCCTCCCCGGCTTCAGCTCCATCAGGCTGCCCGCCAGGGGGGGCTTCCTGTTCGTGGTGCCGGTCCTCCTCGCGGCGGGCTATTCCATGAGGAGGAGGCCCGCGCTCGCGATGGCCGGGCTGGTCCTCTCGCTGGCCGAGTCCATCCCTGCTCCCATGCGTCTCCAGCCCGTCGCTGCGGCGCCGTTCCACCACTGGCTGGCCGTCCGGGACTTCTCCGCGATCGCGATCCTCCCCGTGGGGACCA
>DIAQ01000105.1:1817-4695 GCA_002414865.1 candidate division Hyd24-12 bacterium UBA5074
TCCCCGTGGGGACCAGCCTCGACAGACCGGAGGGGGAATGCTCCAACCTGTACGGCTCGATCCTCCACTTCACGCCGATGGTCAACGGGTACAGCACCAGCCTTCCCGCGGGCTATGGGGAAATGGCGGAGACACTCGACGGGTGGCCCTCGGAGGAAGCCGACAGCCTGCTCCGTGCCCTGGGCGTCGAATGCCTCGTCTGCAGGGGCTGGGTGGCTCCCGGAGCCGACACGGTCTGGGCCGGACCCAGGCCGACATCGGCGGTGCTGCTCGATCCCGCTCCCGCTCCGTGACAAGGTGCCGCGACGCCCGTATTCTCCCCGCACATGGGACTGCGGTGGCGCATCCGGCCTTCCCTGCCGGCGCCTCCCGCGCTCGAAGGGGGTTCTGAAGTGCTCAGCCCGATCCTGCTGCTGATGCTGCAGGCTCCTGTGCTTCCGGCGGGTCCCGCCGGGAGCCCCCGGGCCTTTACAGAGGCCTGTCCGCTCGAGAGCCTGCCCGCAGGATTCTCCGAACTCCGCCCGGCCAGGGGCGACAGGTCCGACTCGCAGGTCCTGGTGATCGTCGCCTCGGGTGTCGAGACGCCTCTCGCGCCCGAGCTCTCCCGCTTCGCCTCCGACCTGGAGGCAGAGGGCTACTCGGTGTCGACCCAGGTGATGACGGGGGGCACGGCGGCCAGCCTCAGGGCGTTCCTGCAGTCGACCCCCGGCATCGGAGGGGCGATCCTCGTCGGCGACCTGCCCGCAGCCTGGTACGAGATGGACGAATGGAGCGGCCCGCACGAGGAATTCCCCATGGACCTCTACCTTGGCGACCTCGACGGCACCTGGGGGGATTCCGACGGCGACGGCCTCCTGGACAGTCATGGCGGCGACGCCGGGCCCGAGATCTGGATAGGCAGGATAGACGCCCACGCGGTGGAGTTCGGCGGAGAGATCGAAATGCTCCGCGACTACTTCGACAAGAACCACTTCTACCGCACCGGGGCGCTGGCAGTGCCGGGCCGGGCGCTCGTCTTCAACGACGACGACTGGCAGGGGTCGGGCAGCTGCGGCCTCGACGAGATCTACGGCACGGTCACGCTCCTGGAGGACCCGGCGCAGACCACCGCGGCCTACTACCGCGACAGGCTCGCCTACGGGTACGAGTTCGTGCACCTCATGTCGCACTCCTCCCCCTGGGGCCACGCCTTCAAGGTGCCTTCCGGGTACTCCGGCACGGTCATGGCTCCCGAGATAGCGGAGATCAACCCGCAGACCGTCTTCGTGCAGCTCTTCGCCTGCTCGAACTGCCGCTGGACGGAGCCGGACTGCCTCGGGAACTGGTACCTCTTCGGCGAGGACTACTGTCTCCTGGCCATCGGCTCGACCAAGACAGGCTCGATGCTCGAATTCGAGCAGTTCTACGGACCGATCGGCGCCGGTTCGTCCCCGGGCGTCGCATTCAGGGACTGGTTCGACGCGGTGGGCATCTCGGACCCCGCCTGGCACTACGGCTGCGTCCTCCTCGGCGACCCGACGATCATGCCGCTCTCCTCGGTGGCCATTTCCGCAGGCCTGCAGGCGCACGGCACCCAGCCGAGGGACTACCCCGAGATCTCGACCAGCGGCTACTCCGACTGCTATCCGGTCGCGGCCGGGTCCGGAAGCGACCTGTGGGTGGCCTGGATGACCGGCGGGACCGCCCGCCTCGACATCGCGGCGAGGCATTTCGACGGCGACAGCTGGGGCCAGGTCTACATCGTGGAGCAGGACGAATACTGGGATGTCACCCCGAGCCTCGCGTTCGATGCCTCGGGAGCCCCGGTGCTGGCCTGGTCCAGCTTCGACGAGAACACCTACGGGTACGGCGTCAGGGTGGCGACGGGCCCGGGCTTCGGCTCGGTCGTGCAGGCGACTTCCGGCTCCGGCTACGACGTCGATCCGAAGCTCGTCCAGGCGCAGGGCTCCATGTGGCTCGCCTGGCAGACCTGGAGGAGGGCCGACGGCGACATAATGGTGAAGACGCTCGACGGCTCCTTCCCGCAGACCTTCCTGTCGGCCGACGGCCCTGACGACTTCAGCCCGACCGCGGCGGCGGATCCCGCAGGCCAGGTGCACGTGGCCTGGGTCGAGGGCACGACCGCCGGCGACAGGATCCTCTGGACCGCGGGCGGGTCAGGCGGGTTCTCCCCCCCTGTCGAGATTTCCTCCGGCGAATTCTGCCGGGCTCCGGTTCTGGGCATGGCCGACGGCCAGCTCTTCGCCGCCTGGCAGCAGGACGACGATGGCTGGTCGATCCGGGCGAGGCGCTGGAGCGGAAGCGCCTGGGAGTCCGAGCAGGTCCTGTTCAGCTCCCCGTCGATCGCCGCATGCGTGCCGTCCATCGGGCAGTCCACGGTCGGCCTGCCCGTCGTCGCATGGCAGCAGGGAAAGGGCGCGGGGGCGGAGATCTGGGGCTCCACCCTGGACGGGTCCTCCTGGACGCCGGGGGCGCAGCTCGTGGACCAGTCAGGCCCCACCTGGCTCCCCAGCCTTGCGAACGGCGTCATCGTCTGGGCCGGAACTGCCGGGTCCGCGGACTGGGACATCTATGCCGATCTCGACGGCGGCCTCGGCACGGGGGAAGGCGGAGCGGGTCCGGGACCCCTGGTCATCAGACTGCAGGACAATCCGGTGACAGGTGACGCCGTGCTGCTCGTCTCCGGCGCCGACCGGGGCGGGGACGAGCTGGGGATCACCGTGTTCGATCTCGCGGGAAGAGCGGTCGTCTCGCTCGGGCGGAAGCCGGACCCGTCGGGTCTTGTCCCGGTCCCGACAGGCGGGCTGCCATCGGGGATCTATGTGGTGCGCGTCTCGGCCGGCGATCTTGCCGCGACTGCGAGGATCACGGTTCTGGA
>DIAQ01000005.1 GCA_002414865.1 candidate division Hyd24-12 bacterium UBA5074
CCTCCCTACAGCAGGGCCTTCTACGAGGACTATGCGCGGTTCAGCCGCATCGGCTCGGGGTCGATCGGCGGCAAGGGCCGCGGTCTGGCCTTCATGGACAGGATCCTGACGGCCAGCCTGCCCCAGGACTCGTTCCCCGGTGTGAGCGTGACCATCCCGCGCACACTCGTCCTCACCACCGAGATCTTCGAGGAGTTCGTCACGACGAACGACCTCCTCGATGCAGCCCTGCAGGAGGAGCGCGACCTCACGATCATCTCGAGATTCCTGAAGGCCGATCTGCCCCCGACCATCCTGGGCGACCTCCGCGACTTCGTGAAGGAGGTGCGGACGCCGCTGGCAGTCAGGTCCTCAAGCCTGCTCGAGGACGCTCTGTACCAGCCCTTCGCAGGCATCTACGCCACCAAGATGCTGCCGAACAACTCGGTGTCGGGCGACGACAGGTTCAGGAGCCTCATCCAGGCCGTGAAGTTCGTCTACGCCTCTACTTATCTCAGGCAGGCCCGGGCCTACATCTCCTCCACGAACCACAGCGTGGAGGAGGAGCGCATGGCCGCCCTCATCCAGTCGGTTGTGGGGGTCGACCACGGACGCAGCTTCTATCCGCATTTCTCGGGCGTCGGCCGATCGTACAACTACTACCCGGCGGGTCAGGCCGTTCCCGAGGACGGCGTGGTGAACGTAGCCCTCGGCCTCGGGAAGACGATCGTCGACGGCGGCGTGTCGATACGCTTCACGCCGAAGTACCCGCGCATACTGCCTCAGTTCGGCAGCGTCGCGGACACCCTCCGGCATTCCCAGCGATCGTTCTGGGCCGTTGACATGCAGCCCGGCGCAGGCTCGGGGCTCGACGAGGAGGAGGACCAGTTCCTCGTCTCCGCGGACATCCCCTCGGCCGAGAAGGACGGAGTCCTCGAGTGGATCGCCTCCACCTACCTGCGCGACAGCGATTCGATCTGCGAGGGCATAACCATCCCCGGCCCGAGGGTCGTCGACTTCGGGCATGTGCTGCGCAGCGGGGTCTTCCCTCTCGCGGAGATATCGGACACCCTCCTGAGGATCGGCGAGAAGGCCATGAACTGCCCGGTCGAGATCGAGTTCGCCGTGAACCTCGGGAGGGAGAAGGCGCTCCCGGCAGAATTCGCCCTCCTCCAGATAAGGCCGATGGTCGCGGGTGACGAGCTCGTCAGGATCGATCTCGAAGAGGTGCCCACGGGCGGCGCGCTCTGCGCCAGCGACACGGTGCTGGGCAACGGCGTGCAGGAGATGACCGACATCATCTACGTCGTCCCCGAGAAGTTCGATGCCGCAAGGACCTCCGCGATGGCGCGAGAGGTGGACTCTCTCAACGCGGGTCTTGCCCGCGAGGGCAGGAACTACCTGCTGATAGGCCCGGGGAGATGGGGCTCCTCCGACCCATGGCTGGGCATCCCCGTGAACTGGAGCGCCATATCTGCCGTGAAGGTCATCGTCGAGGCAAGCACCCCCGGGATGTACGTCGATCCCTCGCAGGGGTCGCACTTCTTCCAGAACATGACCTCGCTCCGGATTCCCTACTTCACCGTGTCGCACGTGAAGCAGGGCCATGTCATCGACTGGGACTGGCTGGCCTCTCAGGAGGCCGTCGAGGAGACCGACCACCTGAGGCACCTGAGGCTCTCTTCTCCTCTGAGGATAGAGGTCGATGGCAGATCCGGGAAGGGAGTGATCCTGAAGCCCGTCAGGGCTTGATCCGTGTCGCAGCTCCTCCGTCGCGCAGAAGGGGGTCGCGGATGCATCAGATACTGTCCAGGGAGACGATCGGTCCCGATGTCTGCAGGTACGTGGTAGAGGCCCCCGAGATCGCCCGCCGCAGGAAGCCGGGCCAGTTCGTCATCGTCAGGATCTGCGAGGGCGGGGAGAGGATCCCCCTGACCATCGCAGACGCCGACCCGCAGGCAGGGACGATCACCCTGATAGTCCAGACCGTGGGCAAGTCCACCCTCCAGATGTCCCGGATGGGACCGGGAGACCTGCTCGCCGACGTGGCGGGCCCTCTGGGCAGGCCCACGCACATCGGGAATTTCGGGACTGTCGTTTGCGTCGCCGGCGGGATCGGTGCCGCGCCGCTCTTCCCCATCGTCCAGGCCCTGCACCTGGCGGGCAGCAGGATCGTGACCCTGCTGTGCGCGAGGAATGCCGACCTCCTGATAATGGAGGAGGACCTGAAGGCGGTCAGCGACGAGCTGATCGTCATGACCGACGACGGCTCGAGGGGCATCCGCGGCCTCTCCACCGACGGCATCCGCATGCTGGTGGACCGCGGCCTTGCGATCGACCACGTATTCGCAATCGGGCCGCCCGTCATGATGAAGTTCGTCTGCAAGCTCACCGGGGAGCTGGGCATCCCGACCACGGTCAGCCTCAATCCGATAATGATCGACGGCACAGGCATGTGCGGCGGCTGCCGCGTGACGGTGGGGGATGCGACGAAGTTCGCCTGTGTGGACGGGCCGGAGTTCGACGGCCTTCAGGTCGACTTCGACGAGCTGATCCGCCGCCTGGGCGCCTACAAGGACAGGGAGAAGGAAGCACTCGAGCATTTCAGGAGCGACTGCCGGCTGGGGCAGTAGAGGAGGTCGAGCATGGACGCCAAGGAACGCCTGGCCATACCGCCTCAGCCCATGCCGGAGCAGTCTCCGCATGAGCGCATCGGCAACCAGAGGGAGGTCCCGCAGGGATACGGCCCCGAGGCCGCCATGAAGGAAGCGTGCCGGTGCGTGCGGTGCAAGCGGCCGTTCTGCACCGAGGGCTGCCCCGTGGGCATAGACATCCCCGGCTTCCTGGAAGCCGTCGAGAAGGGCGATTTCGCCCTGGGCATCAGGATCATCAAGCGCAGGAACGTGCTGCCCGCCGTTTGCGGAAGGGTGTGCCCCCAGGAGGCCCAGTGCCAGCTGGGCTGCACCGTCGGCAAGTTCCACCACGACCCCACGAAGTCGGTGGGTATCGGCAAGATCGAGCGGTTCCTGGCCGACTGGGAGAGAGCGACCGGCAAGGTGGAGATGCCGACGAAGGCCGCCCCCACGGGCAGGAAGATCGCCGTCGTCGGCAGCGGGCCGGCAGGACTCACGGTAGCCGGGGACATGATAGTCCTGGGACATTCGGTGACGGTGTTCGAGGCGCTCCACAAGCCCGGAGGAGTCCTCGTCTACGGCATCCCCGAGTTCAGGCTGCCCAAGGAGATCGTGAGCCGGGAGGCAGAGAACCTGAAGGCCCTGGGGGTCGAGTTCCGCCTCAGCACGGTGGTCGGGAGGACATACCCGATGGAGGAGGTGCTCGAGGACTTCGACGCAGTCTTCATCGGCAGCGGGGCCGGCCTCCCCAAGTTCATGGGGGTGCCGGGCGAGAACCTGCTCGGCGTCTTCTCGGCCAACGAGTATCTCACGCGCGCCAACCTCATGAGGGCTTTCGACTTTCCGGCCAACGACACCCCCATCTTCAGGGGTCGGAAGGTCATCACCGTGGGCGGGGGCAATGTCGCCATGGACTGCGCCCGCACGGCGCTGAGGATGGGTGCCGGGAGGTCCCTCATCGTGTACAGGCGCTCCGAGACCGAGCTGCCGGCCAGGATCGAGGAGGTCCACCACGCGAAGGAGGAGGGGGTCGAGTTCCATCTCCTCCAGGCGCCTCTCGAGCTCATCGGCGACGAGAGGGGCTGGGTCAGCGGAATGAAGATCGAGAAGATGGGCCTGGGGGAGCCCGACTCCTCGGGGCGCCGTCGCCCCATCCCCATAAAGGGATCCGAGTTCGTCGAGGAGACCGACTCGGTCCTCGTGGCCATCGGCAACAGCCCCAACCCTCTCATTCCGAGCTCCTACCCCGCGGTGGAGACCAACAGGTGGGGTGGCATCGTTGCGAACGAGGCCACGGGCCAGACGTCCGTCAGGGGCGTCTTCGCCGGGGGGGACATAGTCCTCGGCGCCGCGACCGTGATTCTCGCGATGGGGCAGGGCCGCATCGCAGCAAGAGCCATGCATGCCTATCTTCTCACCGGAAGGTGGGATGATCTGGAGCAGGCTGTTTCAGCACAGGGAGGAATGCAGTGAAGGGGCGAGTGCTCGTGATCGACGACGAGGCCGAAATCCGGCGCAACCTGACAGTCGGCCTCACATCCGAGAACTACGCCGTCACGGCCTGCCCGGACGGCATCTCGGCCATACATGAGCTGAACCGCGCGAGGAACGAGGGCCTCGGCTACGACTACCTGGTGACCGACATCTTCATGCCGGACATCGACGGGATGAAGATCCTGAAGGTCATCAAGAACCAGTTCCCGGAGCTTCCGGTCCTGGTCATCACCGGCTTCGGTGACGACAGGCTCAAGTTCACCGCGCTCGCCGAGAACAACACCGGCTACCTGGACAAGCCCTTCGAGATACCCGACCTGGTCGAGGCCCTGGACGCCCTCGCGCCCGGGAGGACGACGCTGGAGGCGACCGAAGCCGTCGATGAGACCGTGACGCGCGAGTCGGTCAGCGCCTACCTCACCATCAGGATCACCGACCCCGGGCGCAGCATGGAGATATTCAACGCCCTCCACGACATGGAAGGCGTTCAGTCATGCGACGCGGTCCGCGGCGACGTGGACATAATCCTCCTGGCTCACGCCACTTCGCGGGAGGGCATCGATGCCCTGTTCGGCAGGGTGAAAGGCATCCCCGGAGTCGAGGTGGTCTCCGTCTCCTCCGTAGAGAGGCCCAGGCTCGACCGCGACGTGAACGAATTCATCGAGACCTACAGGCGCACGGTGAAGCAGCAGGCGGGGCTCGAGGCCCGCCGCCAGCCCGGCGCGGTGAGCTACATCATCGTGGACATAGACAAGGACGCGATCCAGAAGATCTTCACAACGGTCTTCTTCATCGACGAGGTTGTCTTCTGCGACGTGATCGACGGCGGCTCGAAGCTGGTCGGCATGATCACCGGGCAGGGAGCGGTGGGGAGGACCCCCAGGATCATCGAGAAGCTGAGTCAGATAGACGGAGTGCTCCGCGTCAGGGAGGCCAGGGTCATCCGCCTCCTCGACGAATAGGAGCCTGCGGGCGGAAACCGCCCTGCCGCCGGGATGCTCGACGCCCGGCGCGGGCGAAGGGAGGAGTTGCCACGGCCAGCATGGAGGAGACCTTCACCTACCGCCTCTGGCGGTACGATGGGGCCCAGGGGGAGCTGATCCCCCTCCTGCAGTCAGCGCAGGAGCACTTCGGGTACATCCCGAGGAGGGCCATCAAGTACATCTCGGCCGTGACGGGCATCCCCGAGGCGGCCATCTACGGCGTGATCACGTTCTACAGCCAGTTCAGGCTCCAGCCGATGGGCCGGTTCGTCATAAGGGTCTGTGACGGGACGGCCTGCCACGTCTCCTCCTCGAGGATGCTCATCGACGCCATCCAGGACGAGCTGTCCATCGAGGTGGGCGGCACCACCGCCGACGGGCTCTTCACCCTGACGACGGTCGCCTGCCTGGGGTGCTGCTCCCTGGCCCCCGTCATGATGATAGGCGACGAGACCCACGGAAGGCTCACGCCGGCCTCGGTCAGGCGCATCCTGAAGGATGTCCGCCGGAAGGCGGCCGAGGCGCCGTCGGAGTCTCCGAAACCGGCATGCGGGGTGAATCCATGAAGAAACTCGTCGTGGGCATGGGCACCTGCGGCCTCTCGGCCGGGGCGCAGGCTTCGTACGACAGGCTCCGAGAGCTCTCGCAGGGCTCCGAATGCGGCCTCTCGATCACGGGCTGCATCGGCATGTGCTTCCGCGAGCCGCTGGTGGAGATCCGCGAGGAAGGCCGCCGGGTGATCTACGGCGAGGTCACGCCCGAGCGGGCCTCCGAGATATGGAACCGTCATGTCCTGGGAGGGGAGCTGGTCTCCGACTGGGTCGCGGCGTCCTGGTCCGGCGGGGAGGCAGGCGGCTCGGAGAGGGACTTCCTGGCTCTCCAGAAGCGCATAGTGCTCCGCAACTGCGGCATCATCGACCCCGAGTCCATCGGGGAGTACGAGGAGCAGGGCGGCTACTCCGCTCTGCGGAAGGTGCTGTTCGACATGACGCCTGCCGAGGTCATCGAGGAGGTCAAGGCCTCGGGTCTCAGGGGGCGCGGAGGCGCGGGATTCCCGACCGGCCTCAAGTGGTCCTTCGCGGCCGCATCTCCCGGTACGGTCAAGTATCTGGTGTGCAACGCCGACGAGGGAGACCCCGGCGCGTTCATGGACCGCTCGGTCCTCGAGAGCGACCCTCATGCGGTGCTGGAGGGCATGATCATCGCCGCCAGGGCCATCGGAACCGGCCACGGCTACATCTACTGCAGGGCCGAGTACCCGCTCGCGATAAGGCGTCTGGAGACAGCCCTCGCCGCCGCGCGCGGCAGGGGCTATCTGGGCGGTGACATCCTGGGCTCGGGGCTGAGCTTCGACATAAGGATCAAGCAGGGTGCCGGAGCCTTCGTCTGTGGCGAGGAGACGGCCCTGTTCGCATCCATCGAGGGCGAGCGGGGCATGCCCAGGATCAGGCCTCCCTTCCCTGCGGAGAAGGGTCTCTGGCAGAAGCCCACGAACAACAACAACGTGGAGACGTACGCCAACGTGCCGTGGATAATCACGAACGGGGCGGCAGCGTATGCCGCGATAGGCACAGAGAACAGCAGGGGGACGAAGGTCTTCGCGCTTGCAGGCAGGGTCGCCCGCGGCGGGCTGGCCGAGGTCCCCATGGGGATGTCCATCAACGATCTCGTCATGGGGATCGGAGGCGGCATCAAGGGAGGCCGCACGTTCAAGGCGGTCCAGATGGGCGGCCCGTCCGGCGGCTGCATCCCGGCGTCGCTGGGCGAGACCCCGGTGGACTTCGAGAACATCCCGAAGACGGGCGCGATAATGGGCTCGGGCGGCATGGTCGTCCTCGACGACACCACCTGCATGGTGGAGATCGCACGCTTCTTCCTCGAGTTCACACAGAACGAGTCCTGCGGGAAGTGCACCTTCTGCCGCATCGGCACCCTGAGGATGCTGGAGGCGCTCGAGAGGATCACGAGGGGCGAGGGCAGGGCAGAGGACATCACGCTCCTCGAGGACCTGGCAGGCAAGATCAAGGAGGCCAGCCTCTGCGCCCTCGGCCAGACTGCTCCGAATCCCGTGCTCAGCACCCTGAGGTATTTCCGCAACGAATACGAGACCCACATCCTCGAGCACAGATGCCCGGCGGGGAGCTGCCTCGCGCTGGTCGAGTTCCGCATCGATCCCGGGAAGTGCACGGGCTGCACGCTCTGTGCGCGCAACTGCCCCGTGGCCGCCATCTCGGGCGAGCGCGGCAAGACACACCTGATCGACACCGCCAAGTGCGTGAAGTGCGGCAGATGCTTATCTAGCTGCAACTTCAGCGCCGTGCTGAAGGCTTAGGGGGGCGGCATGGACAGCATCACACTGAAGATCAACGGGCAGGAAGTGCAGGCCCGGCCGGGGCAGACGATCCTCGAAGTGGTTCGAGAGCAGCACCTCGACGACATCCCCACCCTCTGCGCCTCCGAGGAGCTCGAGCCCTACGGATCCTGCTTCGTCTGCGTGGTGGAGGTGAAGGGCAGGCCGAACCTGGTGCCCTCCTGCGCGACCCGCGTTACGAAGGGCATGGAGGTCGATACCCGCAACGAGCGCGTCCTGGCTTCGCGCAGGACGGCTCTGGAGCTGCTCCTGTCCAATCACTACGCCGACTGCATCCCCCCGTGCCGGACGGGATGCCCCGCCGGCGTCGATGCCCAGGGATACATCGCCTTCGCTGCCATGGGCGAGTTCCGCAGGGCCGTGGACCTCATACGGGAGTCCAACCCCCTGCCGGCGGTATGCGGAAGGGTGTGCGTCAGGAAGTGCGAGGTCGTCTGCCGCCGCGGAGACGTCGACAGCCCCGTGGGCATAAACGCTGTCAAGCGCTTCGTGACCGACGCTCCCGGAGTGTACGACGGAGCGGTCGACCGCATGCCCGACAACGGGAGGTCCGTGGGGATAATCGGAGCCGGGCCGGCCGGCCTCACCGCGGCCTGGTTCCTGGGCAGGCATGGCTATCGCCCCGTCCTCTACGAGGCGATGGAGAAGGCCGGCGGAATGGTGCGCTACGGCATTCCGGAGTACCGGCTCCCGGACGAGGTGCTCGACAGGGAGATCGACTTCATCTGCCGGGCGGGCGCCGAGATACGGACATCCGTGACAGTCGGCCGCGATGTGTCCTTCGAGGAGGTGCGCCGGAGCCACGACGCGGTCTTCGTCTCCGCGGGCGCGTGGGCCGGCAACCCCATGAAGGTGCCCGGCGAGTTCGAGACGGAAGGGATAGTCAACGGCATCGACTTCCTCCGTGAGAAGTATTTCGACAAGGCGCCCCTGAAGGGCACCGTCGTCGTCGTCGGCGGCGGGAACACCGCCATGGACGTCGCGAGGACGGCATGGCGCCTCTCTGCCGACAAGGTCATCATCCTCTACCGCAGGACGAAGGCCGAGATGCCTGCGGACCCCATGGAGATAGAGGACGCCCTGCACGAGGGCGTCGAGATACTCGAGCTCGCCGCTCCGGTGGGGATCGTGGCCGAGGGCGGGAAGCTGAAGGCGCTGAGGTGCCAGAGGATGAAGCTTGGCGAGCCGGACTCCTCCGGCCGGAGGAAGCCGGTTCCTCTCGAAGGCTCCGAGTTCGATCTGCCCTGCTCGATGGCGGTTTCCGCGATCGGGCAGTCCCCGCTGCTCGAGGGCCTTGCAGGCGTGGAGGGCTTCCCCGCCACCACGCGCTGGGGCACCGTCAGCGTGGACACCAGCACGATGAAGACAGATGTCCCCGGCGTCTTCGCGGGCGGCGACGTCGCCGACGATGGTCCCACAGTCGTCATCGACGCCATCGCGGACGGCAGGACCGCGGCGAAGTCGATCCACGGAGAGTTGTGCGGGAGCCCATGCAGGGAGCCCTTCACGGTCCGCAAGGACATGTGGGCCAAGCCGGGCAGGGCCGAGCTGGGAGAGATCCCGGAGAGCAAACGCCACGAGATCCATATGAAGCCGGTGGAGGAGCGCGAGGGGAGCTTCGCGGAGGTGGCCACGGGGTTCTACTGGGAGGATGTCGAGCACGAGGGTGCCCGCTGCCTGTCGTGCGGCTGCCTGCGCTTCGACGACTGCGAGCTGAGGCTGAGGGCCGAGGAATACGGTGTGGACATGGCCAGGTTCGCCGGCTACGCCCGCAAGCACAGGCCGGACGACAGCCATCCCCATATCGTTTACGACCCCAACAAGTGCATCCTCTGTTCGAGGTGCATCAGGACCTGCGCCCGCGTACTGCCGGTGGCCGCGCTGGGGCTGATGGGCCGCGGATTCCGCACCGAGATGCGCCCCGCCATGAACGATCCCCTGATCGAGACGAACTGCGTGAGCTGCGGGAACTGCGTCGACGCCTGCCCCACGGGGGCTCTCACGGTGAAGTTCCCGTATCCGGGCAGGGCCTGCCTGGAGAGGACGGAGACCGCCACGAGGTGCTCCCTCTGTTCGCTGCTCTGCCCGGTCAGGGCCATGTCCCACGGGAGGAACAGGTACTACATCACCTCGTCGGGCGTGCCCGGCGACTATCTCTGCAGGTACGGACGATTCGCCAACGAGCTGTACATCGGGCAGAAGAGGGTCCTGTCACCCTCCGTGAGGAACGGCAGGGACAGGATCCCCGCCCAGCTGTGCGACGCGGCCTCGGCCGTCGTGGCGGGGCTGCGGGATGTGGCCGCGAGATCGGGTCCGGCCTCCGTCGCGGTGTTCGTGTCGCCGGAGTGCACGAGCGAACAGATGTATCTCGCGGGCCGGCTTGCGCGCGAGGGCCTCGGGACGGCGAATGTGGCCTCGCTCAGTGTGCTCTGCACCGGAGGAGAAGCTGCCGTGCTCGACCCGCTGCTCGGGTTCACGGCTTCCACGGCTGGGCGCGAAGCGCTTCAGGATGCCGACGTCATCGTCTGCAACAACACGAGCCTGGAGGCGGACCATCCCGTGATGGTGGTCGACGTGCTCGACGCGGTGAGGAAGCGCGGGGCGAAGCTGATAGTGGTCAATTCCGTGCTCGACCAGGCGGACAGGATGCTGGGCTCCGCCGCCATGGACCCCATGCGGGGCCGCGCGGCCTCGCTCTGGGCAGGCATCCTGAGCCTGCTGATCGAGAAGGGCCGTCCTGCAAGGGAGGCGGTCGCCGCCATGGAAGGCGGTCAGGAGTTCCTCTCGAAGCTCGACTCCCCGCTGGAGAGGACCAGCGCCGAGACCGGAGTCTCGGCGTCGCTGATCGAGAACGCCGCGGGGATACTGGCATCCGCCGGAAGCGTGGCGGTCATCCACACCATGGACAGGGCCCAGGACCGCTCGACCGGGGATACGCAGATCCTGGCCGACCTGGTGCTGCTCCTGCGGGCTGCCGGAATCCGCGCCGACCTGCTGCTGCCGCGCTCGTTCTCCAACGCCGCGGCACTCGAGGTCTCCGGCGCCGATCCCTGCTTCTCCGCGGGCAGGCTGCCTGCTCCGCCGCTGCCCGGCGCGAAGTCGCACCGGGAGTTGAGGGAGATGCTCTCCTCCGGATCCATCAGGGGCGCCCTCTTCATCGGCGAGGATCCGGCGCGGGACGAAAAGGCCTCGTCCTGGCTGGGAAGCCTGGAGTTCCTCGCGGTCATGGACTGGGCCGAGACCGAGACGACCCGCGCCGCCGACGTCATCCTGCCCGGCACCACGGGGCTGGAGGAGGAGGGAACGCGATGCGGGCTGGACGGCTGTGTCAGGCGCTTCTCCGCCGCGGTGCCCCCTATCGGCATCCAGGGCTGGGAGGCTCTCTCCGAGATGCTCTCGGCGGCCGGAGTCCCCTGCGAAGACGAGATCGGAAAGCTTACGGAGCGCATCGGCGCCCTGGCCGTATCGACCGGGCCGTCATCGAGATGGTACTGGCGCAGCGAGCCCTGCGGAAGCCGGGTTTGGGAAGGCGGCGGCAGGCTCGTGCTGCCTGACCTGCCGGGAAGGCCGGCGGCATCGTGCGCGCCGCTCACCGCCGCGGGGCTGTACAAGGCGATGATCCGCGAAGTCGGCGCGGAGCGCTTCAAGATCCGTTAGAGAATCGAACGAGGGCTCCGGGGTCCCGTTCCCCGGAGCCCGGTCCCGGTCCATAGGTCCTGCCTCCCGCGGAGGTTGACCGTTGATCAAACTGACCGACCTGTACAGCTTCATCGAGAGCAATTTCGAGTTCCTGATCGCCATCGGGCCGGACGAGCGCATCCTCCACGCCAGCCGCCTTCTGTGCCGCACATGCGGCCCGGGGGAGCTCCAGCTGGAGGGATCCAGCCTCGAGGATTCGCTCGCGCCGGAATCGGTCGACAGCTTCAGGGAGGGGATCGCCGCGGCCAGGATCGGCCGGCGCGGCCTGGCCTTCTTCGTCCCCCTCGAGTTCCCGGGCTGCTCGGTGCCGCTCAAGTCAGGATTCGTGGATTCCGCGGAAGGGCCCGTCTTCCTCTTCTTCGGCTCGCAGATCGATGCGATGGCCTCCATCACGGAGGAGGACAAGGACGAGCGGGTGAAGGAGCTGGCCTGCCTCTACGCCGTGGCCGAGTGGATCGAGGTGTCGGGCTCCATCCCCGAGTTCTTCACGAAGCTGCCCGACTACCTCGCCAAGGGCATGCTCCACCCCGAGCAGGCCATCGTCTACTCGGTCTATCAGGGTGTCGAATACGGGGCGCCCCCCATGGGCAGGACCATCTCGGCCAGGCTGCTGGTGAACAGGCAGGTTGGCGGTGAGATAAGGGTCGGATACCCCACTCCGGACCTCGACGTGCTCCCCGAGGAGCAGAGGATGCTGAGCGAGATAGCCCGCATGCTCGCCCTCGCCCTCGAGAGGAAGGAGCTTCGCGAGAAGATCGTCCTCAAGCAGGAGGAGGAGGCCAGCTACGCGCGGAAGATCGCCGAGCTCCAGGGCGAGATCGAAGCGCGGACCGCCCAGCTCGAGGACCAGCAGCAGAAGCTCGACCGGGTGAACACCTACCTGCAGCAGGTCAACAAGGGGTGGGAGGAGTCCTCCTCGCAGCTTCGGTCGATGTTCCAGGCCATACCGGACGACGTCGCCTTCATCGACATCAACCGCAACCTGGTCAACACGAATCGCAGGAGCTTCTCCCCGGGGATGAAATGCCACAAGGTGTTCTTCGACTGTGACACGCCCTGCAGGGACTGCCGCCTTGCCAGGATCAAGAAGGACAAGGCCCCCATAACGATAGACATCCCCAACGGCGACAGGTTCCTGGAGGTCCACGCCATCCCCGTGCTCAGCCGCGAGCAGGAGGTCGAGGGCATCGTCGAGTTCTACCGCGACATCACCCTCGAGAAGACCTACGAGCGGCAGCTGCAGCAGGCCGACAAGCTCGCGTCGCTGGGCCAGCTCGTCAGCGGCATCGGGCACGAGATCAACAACCCGAACCAGTTCATAAGGGGCAACATCAAGATCCTCCGACAGGCGCTCGAGGACATGCTGCCCATCGTCGACCACTACTACACCGAGCATCCCGACCTCAGGATAGCGCGCCTCAAGTACGACTTCTTCAGGTCGAGCGTCCTCACCCTGGTCGACGACATGGCCCACGGTTCCGAGAGGATCAAGGGAATAGTCGAGGGGCTGCGAAACTTCGCCCGGAAGGACGAGGGCCTCCTGATCGACACCGTGGACATGAACACGATCATCGAAGCCTCGGCCAGGCTGGTGCAGAACGAGGTCCACAAGCACGCCGACATCAGGCTCGAGCTCGACCCCTCGATACCCGTCCTGGCCGGCAACGCCCAGAAGATCGAGCAGGTGCTGATCAACCTCCTGGTGAACGCCGGGCAGGCGATGCCCGACGACCGCAGAGGCGTGGTCACGGTGAAGACCCGCACCGAGGACGGAAAGGTAGTCGTGGAGGTCGGGGACAACGGCAAGGGCATGAACGACAAGACGCTCAAGCAGATCTTCGACCCCTTCTTCACCACCAAGCGGGCGAAGGGGGGCACAGGCCTCGGGCTGGCGATCGCATACAGGATAGTCGAGGAGCACGGCGGCTCCATCTCCGTCGCATCCACGCCGGACGTAGGGACCACGTTCACGCTCAGGTTCCCCGTCAGGAACCCCGCCCAGGCAGGCGCGCAGCCCGAAGGCGGGGGCCGCGCGGCAAACGGATGAGAGGAGAGGGCATGGCCGGCCTCCGGAGGATACTGATCGTTGACGACGATGCCGCCGTCACGAACTACCTGACGGTCTTCCTCATGCAGACCGAGCTGTTCGAGCCGGTCGTGTCGAACGACTCGAACAGCGTCCCGGCGATGCTGGCCGGGGGCGGGTACGACCTGATGATCCTGGACATGGACATGCCGGGG
>DIAQ01000086.1:0-3775 GCA_002414865.1 candidate division Hyd24-12 bacterium UBA5074
CTTGTCGAGCACGACATTGCGGCCCTTGGGACCGAGAGTCGTCTTGACCGCGCGGGAGAGCTTCTCCACGCCTGACAGGATGAGCTGCCTGGCTTCCTGATCGTACTTCAGCTGCTTTGCCGGCATTATCGTTCCTCCTACTTCTTCTCGATGATGGCAAGGATGTCGTCCTCGCGGACGATGACATATTCCTCGCCGTCGATCTTCACTTCAGTCCCCGAGTACTTGCCGATGAGGACCCTGTCGCCGGCCTTCACAACCGGGGTCAGGAAGCCATCGCCTTCCTCCTTGCGCCGGCCGTCGCCGATGGAGATGACCGTGCCCTCGAGGGGTTTCTCCTTGGCGGTGTCCGGGAGGACGATGCCGCCGCGCACCGTGTCCTGGGGCTCCTCGCGCTTGACGAGTACCCTGTCGAACAGAGGACGGACATTGGTGGCCATTCGTCGGATCTCCTTTCGTGTATCTATTCGCTTGCTCTGGAGTGTTCACAATGGAACATCGACGCTTAATGAAGCATGGATTATGCCAGAAAGAGCGGCTCGTGTGCCAGTTGTATAAGACCATATCTTACATGCATATCCTCTTCGTGTCGATACGGGTGCCCCGACTTATGCTCTCTTCGAGAGTCAGTTTGGCGCACGCGGGCCGGGTGACCCGTGTGCCTCGCCTGTCCCATATTTGCCTGTCGGCAACAACCTCGAAAGAGCGGTGAAATGTCTGCAGTAGTCATCGGAACCGGAGGGGCGACCCTCGAAGGGCTTGGCAGCGTTCGAGCGGGCGCATCCATCGAGCTGTCCGGCGAAGCCCTCGATGCGATGAGGCTCGCCAGGCTCGAGGTGGAGCGCAGCCTGGCGGGGGACTGCCCCGTGTACGGGATCAACACCGGCTTCGGACGGCTTGCGGGCACCGTGATAGGCACGGAGCAGCTCTCGGAGCTGCAGCGGAACCTGATCCTCAGCCATGCCTGCGGAACCGGCGCCATGCTCCCGCGGGACGTGGTGAGGGCTGTGGTCTATCTGAGGGCGGCATCTCTTGCCAGGGGGTACTCCGGCGTCGAGCCGTCAACGGTCCAGGCGCTGCTGGCGCTTCTCCGGACGGACCTGGTGCCGGAGGTGCCTTCGCAGGGCTCTCTCGGGGCTTCCGGCGATCTCGCGCCCCTCGCCCACCTCTGCCTGCCGCTCCTTGGAGAGGGCATGTGCTCGGAGCCAGGAGGGGGGCGCGTGCCGGGCCGCGCCGCGCTTGCCGCCGCGGGGCTCGAACCCGTACGCCTCGGGGCCAAGGAAGGCCTCGCCCTGATCAACGGCACTCCCGTCATGACCGCGATCGCCTGCTTCGCATTGCTGGATGCGGCCGACCTGGCCGACGCCGCGGATTGCGCCGCGGCTCTGACGATGGAAGCCCTGCTCTCGACCAGAACGGCCTTCGAGGAGGAACTCATAAGGCTCCGGCCGCATCCCGGCGCGCTGGAGACAGCCTCGAACATCAGGCTGCTGACGGCCGGGAGCGAGATAATCGAGTCCCATGTCGGCTGTCCGAGAGTTCAGGACGCATACTCCATCCGCTGCATCCCCCAGGTTCACGGCGCCTGCCGCGACGCCCTCCGCTATGTGAAGGGGACTCTGGAGATCGAGCTCGCGTCGGTGACGGACAACCCGTTGCTGACAGGGTCCGGGATACACAGCGGAGGCAACTTCCACGGCGAGCCGGTTGCGCTGGCCGCGGATCATCTGGCCCTTGCCGCCGCCGAGTTTGCAGGCATCTCGGAGCGACGCTGCGAAAGGCTTCTGAATCCGGACCTGAGCGGTCTCCCGGCCTTCCTCTCCCCCGAGCCGGGTTTGAATTCCGGTTACATGATCGCCCAGTACACGGCCGCGGCCCTGGTGAGCGAGAACAAGGTCCTCGCACATCCCGCGAGCATCGACAGCATACCCGTCAGCGGAGCCCAGGAGGACCATGTCTCGATGGGGACCACAGCCGCCCGACAGGCGCTCGATGTTGTCCGCAACTCGCGAAGGGTCATCGCGACAGAACTGGTCTGCGCCGCCCAGGCCCACGAGTTCCTCGACAGGGGACGCAGGGCGCCGGGAACGGAAGCCGTATGGATGCTGGTGAGGTCCGTCGCTCCGAGACTCAACGGCGACAGGCAGTTCGGGGGGGACATAACAGGTGTGGAGGAGCTTATCTCGGATGGGGCCTTCGGACGCCTGCTGAGGGACCTGGCGGAGGCTCGTCGCTAGTCGGAGATGATCCTGAACACCCTTGTGTGCTCCAGCACCCAGAGAGCGACCACTTCGTCACCCTCGCCGTCCTGGAGCTGGGCGATGGCCAGCGCGAGGTCGGTCCGGAGAAGCCTGAGCCTGTTCCCTGGAATGTCCACGCAGAGGCCCATCACCGGCCATCCTGCCGAGACGCTGTCGAGCAGGGCGAAGAACACCCCGCCATATCTCTTGAGGAGGGTGTCGCCTTCGGCAAGAGAGCCATCCATGGTTATCACTATCGCGGTATCGAGCATCTGGGCGGAGGAGACGGGGAGCCCGAGAGTCCTGAGATCGTCCGCCATGTCGGCCTCGGAGCGGCCTGTGACGAGCAGCAGAGCGGGCAACATCAGGCCGGCGGCCACGCCTGACACTGCGGCTCTTCTCAGCTTCGCCATCCCGCCTGCCATGCGGTAGGAATAACACCCGGAGGCTCGCTTGAAAAGCCCGCCCGGCGTCGCATTCCGGGTTTCCCGTGGAGTATATTCGACCGATGGACATGTCTATGCTGCTTCTGATGATGATTGTGCCGTCCTGGCCTCCCGGCGTGGCGTTCGCAGCCAGAGGCGAACTGATGAGGCTCGACCGGGAGATGGCGGGCGTCATGGACTGCTATCTGGAAGCCGTCCCTGAGATACCGGTCGCAGGCGATGTGCCTGGCCTGATGCTGGGAACGGCCCTTCTGAGGGCCCGATCCGCGCTGGGTGCCTGCAGCTGGACGGCTGCCGTCATGCCGGATGTTGAAACTCGGACGGCAATGAAGCATTATCTGTGCAACTGCGGCAGATACCTTTCCGGCTTCTCCGACCTGACCGCGGCGTATTCGATGACGACGCAGCCCGACTCATCCCTCGCCTCGCTCCTGGAGGATCGTCTCCTGGATCTGGACAGTGCCTGGGTGGCATCGGGCGAACGGCTGTTCGGCCTTCTCAGTGAAAAGGGAATGCAATGAACATCAGGGACGAAGGTACTTTCAAGGTCAAGCTGGGACACGCCCAGATGCTCAAGGGCGGAGTCATCATGGACGTGGTGACCCCCGAGCAGGCCTCTATCGCGCAGGAGGCGGGCGCGGTCGCTGTGATGGCCCTCGAAAGGGTTCCCGCCGATATCCGCGCGTCGGGCGGGGTTGCCAGGATGTCCGATCCAGAGGTCATCCGCGCCATTCAGGACACCGTCACAATCCCGGTCATGGCGAAGTGCCGCATCGGTCACTTCGTCGAAGCCCAGGTGCTCGAGGCCCTCGAGATCGACTTCATCGACGAGTCCGAGGTGCTCACCCCCGCCGATGAGAAGCACCACGTCGACAAATGGGCCTTCAGGGTGCCGTTCGTCTGCGGTGCCACCAACCTCGGGGAGGCTCTCAGGAGGATATCCGAAGGCGCGGCCATGATACGCACCAAGGGTGAGGCCGGCACCGGGGACATCGTCGAGGGAGTGCGCCACGCGAGGACCGTTCTCGACGAGATCCGCAGGCTCCAGACCCTGAGGGGCGAGGAGCTCTACGCCTGCGCCAAGGAGCT
>DIAQ01000086.1:4130-5437 GCA_002414865.1 candidate division Hyd24-12 bacterium UBA5074
GCCGACGCCGCGCTGATGATGCAGCTGGGCATGGACGGCGTCTTCGTGGGCAGCGGCATTTTCAAGAGCGGCAACCCGGAGAAGCGAGCCCGGGCGATCGTCGAGGCAGTCAGCCAGTTCGACAAGCCGGAGATCATCGCCAGGGTTTCCGCAGGCCTCGGCGAGCCGATGGTCGGCATCAGCGTCCGGACGCTCCCCAGCGAGGACCGGATGGCCTCGAGAGGCTGGTAGGCCAAGGTGCCGAGAGCGGGCGTCCTGGCCCTCCAGGGGGGTGTCTCCGAACACATCTCCATGCTCCGCGAGCTGGGAGTCGATGCGGTGGAGGTCCGGATGCCCCCGGATCTCTCATCCATCTCGGCGCTGATCCTCCCTGGCGGAGAGTCCACCACGCTGCTCAAGCTGCTCGAACGCTGGGAGCTGACGAAGGCGATCAGGACGCTCTCCGAACGGGGTGTGCCTATATGGGGCACCTGTGCGGGGGCCATACTGCTCTCCTCGGAGGTGGCGGAGATGGAGCACGACGTCTCGCAGGGCTCTCTGGGGCTTGCGAGGGTGAGGGCTGTGCGCAACGCGTTCGGCCGTCAGGTGCACTCCTTCCAGCAGGATCTCACGATAGACGGACTTTCTGAGCCCTTTCCCGGAGTGTTCATCCGCGCCCCGCTGCTCGTCCCCCTTTCCGATGAAGTCGAAGTGCTGAGCCTTGTCGGCGAAGGCGCTGTCTTTCTGAGGGACGGGAATGTCTGGCTCTCGTCCTTCCACCCCGAGCTGACGACAGATGTCCGAGTTCACCGGCTGTTCCTCGAGCGATCAGGCATCCTCATTCGCAGCTGACGGGCGCTGCCTCGACTGCTTCGGCAGGGGGCTGCGCTCGTTCATGGCTTCGGGCGGGCTCGAGGACGGAGAGGCGGAGAGCCTCCTTGCAGGGTATCTCGAGAGCATCGGAGACCTGCTGGGCAGCCTGCCGCCTCCATTTGCGGGGGCTTCCGTCTACAGGGACCTGAGAAGCCGCCTGATCGAGGCGGACATCTTCGCCAAGGAGAAGGCCTTCCTGACTGCGGAGCTCCTGGGAAGGGCGCCCGGGCTCAGGAGTGCCTTCGGAGCGGGGCCGGAAAGGCTGTGTAACGCGCTGAGAGCCGCCACCTGGGGAAATCTCCTGGACGTGGCTCAGGGAAGGCCGCTGCCTGATCTCGCGAGGCTGCTTGCTCTGCTGGGAGGGCCGCCGGCGCTCGACCGTACCGGCGAGATCATCGACCGACTCGGTAGGACCCGCAGACTGCTGGCGCTGGGGGACAGCGCCGGGGAGACGG
>DIAQ01000048.1:0-9576 GCA_002414865.1 candidate division Hyd24-12 bacterium UBA5074
CATGTAGACGACAGTAGCCCTGTCGACTATGGGACCGGGATCGGTGAAGGCGCCGGGGCCGCCGGGCGCCGACTCGAGCGCCCAGACCCCCTCGGTCAGAGCCGTCAGGACGCCCCATTCGTGGACCGATACGCGGGCCATCTCCCTGCCGTCAGGCTCGTCCTGGGGCTGCGCCGCGACCAGGGCGGCGAGGATCATCGAAGCCAGAAGCGCTTTCTTCATTGTATCACCTCGTCTGTTCTAAAACCAGGACCGCAGACTGTTCCACGCTCTCGAAGGCGGCGAGCACGGGAGCGTGGTCCGAAGGCTTCTGCCACTTCCTCGCCTCCCTGACTATCTCACACGACTCGGCCCTGGCGGCAAGGGCCGGACTGGCGAGCATGAGGTCGAGCCTCATGCCCCGGTTCCTCTGGAACGAGAGCTCCCTGTAGTCCCACCACGAATAGGCCTTTCCCGAGGGGTGGAACCTCCTGAAGAGATCCACCGCGCCGGCCGAGAGCATCCTCCCCACGCGCAGCCTCTCCTCGGGATGGAAGCACACCGAGCCGTCCAGGGCTTCGGGATCGTGGACATCGTCCTCGGCCGGGGCCACGTTGAAATCGCCCGCCAGGAGGAACGGCATGTCGGCGGGAACGCTCGCGAGCACGCGGTCCAGGGAGTCCAGGAAGGCCAGCTTGGAGGCGAAGCTGTCCCCGGAGGAGCCTCCGTTGGGCACGTAGACGTTTCCTATCCGGATGCCGGCCGCCGTGGCGCAGAGGATCCGCTTCTCCGGCCAGCGCATGCCCCCGGGGAGCTCCTCGGATATCTCCTCCAGCGGCAGCTTCGAGATCATGGCGACCCCGTTCCAGGTCTTCTGTCCGCTGAAGGCGGTGGTGTAGCCGTTCTCAGCGAAGGCTGCGCCCGGGAACAGGCCGTCCTCCACCTTCGTCTCCTGCAGCAGGAGGATGTCCGGCCCCCATTCCCCGAGGAAGCGGAGGACATGATCCAGCCTCTGCCGGATGGAGTTGACGTTCCAGGTGGCCACTCTGATCATCGCCGGTCCTTTCACTTCCTCCGCCCCGAAGTTATCCTTCACGGCATGGGAACGCCATCGGCCAGGAACACTGCGCTGCTGCTCGCGCTGATCCTCTGCGCGGGCGGCGCCTTGCGCATCTGGGTGGCCCTCCGCAACCCGATCCCGGCGGGGGACGGCGTGGCCTCGGAAGTCGAGATGGCCCGCAACCTCACCGAAGGCCGGGGCTTCAGCACCATGCGCAAGTGGACCACCTACGACCAGTCCATGGCCCCGCTGCGCCCCGAGGGCAACAGGCAGCCCGCCATGGCGGTCATCCTGGCCGGGGCGTTCCTCCTGTTCGGAACCTCCTTCGCCACCGCCCAGGGGGTGTCGCTCTTCCTGGGCCTCGCATGCATCCTCGTCGCGTATCGATGGGCCTCGAAGGCCTTCAGTCAGACCTCCGCCCTCCTCACGGCGGCCTGGCTGGCGCTCGATCCGCTGTTCATCTGGTTCTCGACCCAGCCCGACAGCCTGATGCTCTTCACCACGGTGTTCCTGCTCGTGCTCATCGCTGGCGGAGAGGGTCCGGTCCGCCCGGGGAGGGCGGCGATCCTCGGGCTTCTCTGCGGCGCAGCCTGGCTGGTCAGGACGCAGGGGCTCCTCATGGCGCTGGGGACCGGGATCTGGATGCTCTTCAGGGGCAGGCCCAGGATAGGCTCCGCCGCAGTCTTCGCAGGCGCGTTCCTCGCGGCGGCCATGCCCTGGATGATCAGGAACATCGACGAGTTCGGCAGACCCTTCTACTCCCAGGCTTTCCAGACCCTCTTCACAACGAACCACAATGCGGTATGGGAGGTCAGACAGTCGCCCATCGATCCGATGGAGGGCATAAGGGCCCAGTCTCTCCCCGGCCTCTTCGCACGGATCGTGGAGGGCTTCTCGAGGGTTCTGGAGCCTTTCGTCACGGGCACTCTCCACAGGGGTGAGCCTTTCGCCGGGCCGTCGCTCGGGGTGTTCTCGCTCGCCGCCCTCATAGCCATGTCTTCCAAAGAGTTTCGCCGCAGGCTCTCCTTCCCCGCTGCGGCCTCGATCCTCATGGCGCTCGCGCTGACCGCGCACGTGCATCCCGGCAGGTATCTCTCGTTCGCGATCGTCGTGATCCTCGCAGCCGGTTTCGAGGGTCTCGGGAGGCTGCTGTCGCGTGTCGGGGCAGGTCGGGGCGTCATGGCGGGCACAGCCCTCCTTCTGCTGCTCACGCTGCTGCGGCCGCTGGGGCTGCAGCTCAGGGTGGACAGCAGGGCGAGGGCCGCCGAGTCGCAGGAGATAGCCCGCTGGATAGCCGCGAACAGCTCCCCGGGGGACTGGGTCGTCACGTTCCCTAACGTCGAGATGTTCGTCTGGCAGTACCAGAGGCCCACGCTGACCATGCCGGACGATTACGAGATGCTCGTATGGCCCTACCTGGAGAGGCACCGGGTGCGTTACCTGGTGGTGGATCCCAACCTTCCGCTGATGAGGCCCTGGCTCTCGAGGCTCTGGGAGATGAGCCCCGACGGATCGGGCTGGGAGAGGATCGACCCTCCTCCGTTCCTCACCGAAGTGCACCGCAGCGGGTCCGGCAGGAGCATAGTCTACGAGTGGACGGGGACGGTCCCCGCTGGCTACATGGCCGTGGACAGCATCCCCCCCGACAACTCCCGGGCCCTCCCGCCCGGAACCTCCCTGTTCTAGGGCTTCCCGGAGGCGAGCGCCGAGCGCTGACGCGCCACGATCAGCGATACGTCGGCCCTCGACAGACCGACGGACGAGGCGAATTCCTCGAGGAACTTCGTCTCTCCGGCGGAGAGCCTGCCGTCCGCCAGGGCGATCCGGGCCATGGCCCCCAGCAGCTCGGCAGCCTGGTCCCGGCCCTGCACCGGCGGGATGGGGGGATGGCCGGCCCTCACCGAGGCCAGTATCTCGTCAGCCCTCGAGGAGGGGATAGCCGCCGTCGAGGCGAACTCTCTGAAGCACTCCTCCTCGCCGGGACCGACCTCGCCGTCGGCGAACATCGTCGAGGCCATGGATGCCAGGAGCACCTCGGGGGGGACGAGCGACACCTTCTCCACAGTGCGAACCTGGGCGGCGCGCACCGTCGACGGATCGAACCGTTCCACCGACTGGAGCACCCAGTCCTGGCCGCCGTCGTTGAGCACCCTTCCGCAGTAGTCGCACGCTCCCGAGTCCCCTCCGGTGTCGGGCGCCCCGCAGCCCTGGCAGTGGGCGGACATGAAGGACATCCCTGCGGGCGAGAGGACTCCCGGGTTCCGCACCAGGACGAAGACCGAGGGGCGGATCATCCTGTCGCCCTCGCTCCTCGAGCGGCCCTCGGCGTTCTTCTGGGCGTTGCGCGCAGACCAGCGGACCAGCGCGTCGATCCTGTCGGGGCCGTTCTGCCCCGGCACTATCCTCTGGATGTCCACGCCACCCACCGCGGCGTCCCTGAAGTACAGCCACCAGCCACCCTCCCTGGCCAGCGCCAGCGACTTGCCGAAGCCTTCGAGGAAGGACGGCGTCGCCACCTTGCGCATCGGGGAGGAGGACCCGTCGAAGTGGCTGCGGACATAGCGCCAGAATATCACGGACGCCCTGTCCTCGATGTGCTGCAGGTTGAAGGCAGGATCCCTCCCCGCCATCTCGGCAAAGCCCGGAACCAGCTCGGGCCGGCCTTCGGCCTTCCACTCGGAGGACTGCGTGACCTCGGAGAGCACCCAGTCGTACTGGCCGCTCGTCACCAGGGAGTCGCAGTTCTGGCAGCGCCTCGCGTCCGTCAGCTCCAGCGAGGCGCCGCAGTTGGGGCAGAACCCCTCGATGAGTCCCGGTCCTGTCTTCGTCACGACTCCGGGCCGTCTGAGGAAGCTCCAGATCTCCGAGAACTGCTCTGCCTCGCGTGTGCGGATCACCTTGCCGGAGTCGAGGGAGACCTCCAGATCGCGGGCCTGGGCCCGGATCTCCACCGAGATCCCGTCGTAGAAGCTGTCCGAGGTCGCCGAGGCGATCGCCGTGTCGAGGACCAGCAGGTTCTCCATGCGGTTGCGCCAGCCCTCCGCCTTCTGCATCGCGATCTGCATCTCGAACCGCTCACGGATGCCGTCGGATATGAAGCGGGAGGCCTTCGACATGTCCTGGTCGGACCAGGCCTTCTGTATCTCGAGGAAGGCCTGGGTGGACCTCTTGAGGAAATCCTCGTCGGAGAAGGCTGCGTCGCGCGCCTTCAGCCCTTCGAGCTGCACCGAGCGGTCCGCCTGTCGGCGGGCTCCCGCGGCCTTCCCTGCTGAGACGATCGTCCTGTACTGCGAGCCCGCCCGGGCTGACTTGCCGAACTTCGTGACGACGACGATTCCGACAATGACCAGCGGGATGCCGATGAGCGGGTTGGTCACGACCAGCCGGGCAAGGTAGTAGAAGATGATCCCGAGGCCGTCTCCGCCGCCTCCGCCCCAGTCGCCCCCGCCTCCGGAGCCTCCGAAGCTCTCGCCTCCGCCGGCCCGCGCAAAGGCTGCAGGAGCCACGAGAAGGAGGGCCTTCACGAAGGCCGGTATCTTCCTGCCCACCCTGCTCTCGAACATCGGGCCTCCTCGCGTCGTTCGTCGCAGCCGATGCGCTGCCCCGCGCCGCGCGAGGGGTTCTGCGCGGCCGGCCATCTGCTATAATCAAATCATATCATGAAAACCGCACGCCACGACACACCTGCCGGGGAGACTCCACCCGGGATAGAGCCGGCCTTCCGCCCGGCCATGGTCCCCTCGCAGGTCGAGGAGGCGTGGGCGGGCTCCCTCGATCTCCTGGAGTCGATGGCTTCACGGGGCGAGGTCACTGTGGTGGTCAACGATGTGACCCGACCCGCCGTGGCGGCGCGGGCACTCGCGCCGGTGCGATCCGTCCTCGAAGGGCGATGCAGAGTCCTCGTGGCCACCGGCGCCCACAGGGAGGTTACCTGCGAGGAGAAGGACGCCCTCCTCGGAGGGATGTTCCCGGAGGCCCCCTGGCGATGCACCCGCGCCGATGGGGAGCCCTCCTTCGGGATCACCGCCAGAGGCACGGAGATGCGATTCGATCCCTGGGTCCTGCAGGGAGGCCCCCTGCTGGTGCTGGGAACGGTCGAGCCCCATTACTTCGCAGGCTTCACCGGGGGGAGGAAGTCGCTCCTGCCCGGCTGCGCATCCCGCAGGTCGATAGAGCAGAACCACTATCTCGCGTGCCTGCCCGGGTCGGCTCCCTGCGCCCTGGAGGGGAACCCGGTGCACGAGGATATGCTGGAGGCGGCCCTGAAGGCCCTCGAAGGGGGAGAGAGCGTGTTCGCCTCGGCCGTGGTCCAGGGGGACAGGCTCGTGCATCTCTCGACGGGGGAGATGACCGCGGCGTTCGCCGCTTCGGTCGAGGAATCCCGAAGAGCGCTCTGCGTGACTCTGGACAGGCCGCGCAGCGTCGTTACGGCACGCCCCGGAGCCCCGCTGGACTGCAACCTCTACCAGTCGATGAAGGCCGTCTACAACTGCGAGCGGGCCGTCGCCGACGGAGGCGTCCTGCTGCTGGACAGCGACTGCGCGGAAGGCCTGGGGGCCGATTTCCTGGCTTCCTCGCTCAGGCAGGCCGTGGATCCCGCCTGGAACCCCCCCGGAAGAGAGGGATACAGGCTCGGTGACCATGCCACCGTGCGGCTCGTCGCGATCCGGTCGCGCATACGGCTGGCCCTTCGCTCGAACCTCCCCCGCGATCTGGTGGAGAGCCTCGGCCTCGAGCCCGTGGACGACGCCGGATCCATGTGTTGCGCCGACGCCGTGACGATCCTCGACGCCGGCACGGTCGTGCCTCTGATCCGGGATGGATGTGCCCCATGGGCGATCTGAAATCGCGCCTCCTCATCATCGTGCTGACTGCCGCCCTCGTGTGGCTGTTCCTCATCTACAGCCACTCCCTCGTCACGCGCCTCGAGTCGATGAACCAGAACGCCAACGAGACGATAGCCTGGTTCTGGGCCGGCACGCAGATACCCTTCAGCCTGGTGGTGAGCGACAACACGCAGGCCGTGTGCACCCAGTGCGGTCAGACCCGGACCTACTACGGCTCCGCGCGGAGGTTCGAGGACTTCTGCAGCTTCTGCAGGGAGCGGACTCGATGGATTGCCGTGGAGCGCTGGACCGACGAGGAGAGGGCTCAGGTCCTCGAGCTGACCCGCGGGCTGTTCCGGAGGCTCGTCAGCCGGGTCGAATACGCCACGGTCCTGACCGACAACGGCGGCACCCCCCAGATCGTCAACGGCGATCCCGTCCCCGACAGCATTCCCCCCGACCTCCTGACGGGTTACCGGGGGCTCACGCGCAAGCTGGACGAGATGAACGATCCGATACCCCTCGTGGGGATGGCGGGTGATACGATCGGCTGGCTCCACTACGGCTCCGGCGAGCTCTCCGACGAGCTGCGGATTGTGCCCATGATCGAGCTGGCCATGCTCCTCGCCCTCGCGGGAGTGCTGTTCTTCGGTGTGAAGAGCGAGCTTCGCCGGGAGAAGGAGATGGCCTGGGTCGGATTCGCGCGGGAGACAGCCCATCAGCTGGGAACCCCCATCTCATCCCTCCTGGGCTGGCTTGAGCTGCTCGGGCAGCGCCCCGAGGCGGAAAGCGATCCCGAGATGAGGGAGGCCCTCCAGTTCATGGCGGCCGACGTGGACAGGCTCAACTCCATCGCCAGCCGCTACGGTGAGATGGGCAAGAAGCCGAGGCTCTCCACAGGCGACGTCGACGAGGTGATCTCCCGCACGGTGGAGTACTTCCGCAACCGCCCCGGCCTCCTGGGAAGGAACGTGAGGATAGAGACCTCGCTCGAGGCGGAGCAAAAGGTCAGGCTGAGTCCCGTGCTCCTGGGCTGGGTGTTCGAGAACCTCATCAAGAACTCCCTGGCCGCCCTCTCGAAGCAGGACGGGGGTGTGATCAGCGTGTCCACCCGTGATCTGCCGGACGCAGGCGGCGTGGTCGAGATACTCGTAGCCGACGACGGGCTCGGCGTGCCGTTCCGCGACCAGGGGAGGATATTCAACGCCGGGTTCACGACGAGGCGCGGCGGGTGGGGTCTGGGCCTCACGCTCAGCAAGCGGATCGTGGAGGAATACCACGGGGGCAGGATACGCCTGGTCGCGAGCAGCCCGGGCAAGGGAACCTCCTTCGGCATACAGCTTCCTGCCGCTGCGGCAGAGGACGAGGACGATGAACAAGGCGACGGTTCTCTGGGTCGATGACGAGATAGAGCATCTCCAGAGCCACATCCGGTTCCTGGAGAAGCTCGGCTATACGGTCCACACCGCCCGCAGCGGCGAGACCGCGCTCGATATCCTCGGCCGGGAGAGGATCGACATCGTCCTGATGGACCAGATGATGATCGGGATGGACGGCCTGGAGACCGTGGCCCGCATCAGGCGGAGCTACCAGGGGCTCCCGGTCGTCATGGTGACCCAGAGCGAGGAGGAGGAGCTGATGGACCGCGCCCTCGGGGGGCAGGCCGACGACTACCTCACGAAGCCGGTCAATCCGAGCCAGATCCAGATGGTCATCAAGCGGCTCCTGCAGTCGGACCAGATACGCACGAAGCAGGCTGCGGAGTTCGTCGCAGGAGAGGCCGCGAAGTTCTCCGAGATGCGCAGCCTGGACATGTCATGGGACGGCTGGACGAGCCTCTACCGGACCTGGACGGAGAAGGACGTCAATCTGGAGGGGCACCTCGACAGCGAACTGAAGCTGCTGCAGAGGATGCGTTTCCAGGACCTGGCGATGGACTTCTCGAAGTTCCTGGAGCTGAACTACCCGAAGTGGGTGGCCGGCCATGACGTTCCTCTCATGCCCCACAACTTCCTCCAGAGGGTCGTCGCTCCGCTGAAGGGCACCTGCAGGGAGATCGTCCTGATCGTCATCGACTGCATGAGATACGACCAGTGGCTCACGATGACGCCTTCCCTCGAGCCCTGGTTCCACATGGAGACCTCGTTCATGTGCACTTCGCTGCCCTCGGCCACTCCCTACAGCAGGAACTCGCTCTTCGCGGGCCTGCTCCCGAGGGACATCTGGCGGTTCTACAGGAACGACTGGATCGAGGAGTACGGGGCGCCCGGTCTCAACCGCTCCGAGCACATGTTCCTGCCCGACGCCCTCAGGCGGGCCGGCTACGGGGACACAGCCGGCGTGCGGTTCACGAAGGTGATGAACCAGCGCGAAGGCGAGGCGCTCCGCCGGTCCCTCTCCCAGCTCCTGGAAGGCGGCTTCCTCGCTCTCGTGGTCAACTACCTCGACCACCTGACGCACGGCCGGTCGGAGCTCGACCTCCTGCGCGACCTGGCCCCCGACGTCCCGTCCTTCAGGAAGCTCGTGAGCACCTGGTTCGACTCCTCGTTCCTCAAGGACCTGCTCCACACCCTCTCGGCCCGGGGAGCCACCGTCGTGGTCACGAGCGATCACGGGTCGGTGCTGTGCAACAGGCCCGCTTCGGTGAGGGGTGCGCGCGGGATGTCCAGCAGTGTGAGGTACCGCGTGGGCCATGCCCTCTCCTCAGACGACAAGTGCGCCGTGATAGTCCGGGAACCGGCGGCGTGGGGCCTGCCCGACGACAGCCCGAGCAAGACTTATGTCTTCGCCAGATCGGATTATCTGCTGATACATCCCAGCATGGCCCGCGACGAGGTCCGCAAGTTCGAGAACACCTTCCAGCACGGGGGCATATCGCTGGAGGAGCTTGCCGTGCCCTGCACAGTCCTGAGACCCAAGTCCCAGTAGGCGGGCCGTGACGGCGACAGGGAGCTGCGTGGATCTCGCCGGGCTCGAGGAGCTGGCCTCCCTCACCGCCGCCGGGCTCCGTGCGGGGGACAGGATCCTCCTTCGCGGCGAGCTGGGGGCGGGCAAGACCACGTTCGTGAGGGCGATGCTCAGGAGCCTGGGCGTGGAAGGCCCCATTCCGAGCCCCAGCTTCACCCTCGTCGCGTCCTACAGGTGCCCCGGCTTCTGGTTCCACCACGCCGACCTGTACCGGCTCGAGGGCAGGCCCGAGGAGCTGGAGCAGACGGGGCTCTGCGACCTGCTCGAGTCCGGGGACTGCGTCGTGGCCGTCGAGTGGGCGGAGCGCCTTCCGGAGTGCCCCGGAAGGGTCGTCCGGGATGTCGAGATCCTCTTCGCCGGAGACGGACTCAGGGAGGTCAGGATTGGCGCCGGGAATCTGGCTGGGGATCGAGACAGGTAGTTCCGGGGGCGGCGCTGCGCTGCTCTCGGCGGACGGACGCGTGCTGGGGGAGATCATCCCGCCCGCCGGCGCCGTCGGCTCCGAGATACTCCTCCCGGCCATCCACGATCTGCTCTCCGCGACGGAGACCGCCCCGGCGGACATCGCGGGTATCGGCGTCTCCCTCGGGCCGGGCTCGTACACGGGCCTCAGGATAGGAGTCTCGACCGCCCTCGGGCTCTCGGCGGGATGGGGAGTCGGGGTGAAGGGCGTTTCCGCCCTGCGGGTCCTGGCATGCCAGACCGCCAGCGACGGACCGGTCGCAGCCGTCCTCAGGGCCCGCG
>DIAQ01000048.1:9988-11310 GCA_002414865.1 candidate division Hyd24-12 bacterium UBA5074
CCGCGCCGGGAGTCCCCGCGGGCTCCGACAGCCCGCGCCCGTCCACCGTGGCTGTCGTGGCTCGACTCCTGTTCGCGAGGACGGGATTCGACGCGACCCTCTCGCCCGTGTACCTCAGGTCCTTCTCGCAGAAGGCGTCCTCCGTTGTACCCTGAGATATCGGAGGCACGCAGGGAGGACATCCCGGGCATTTCACGCCTCGAAGCGGCATGCTTCCCCGATCCCTGGCCGGTCGACCTCTTCGAGGAGTGCGTCCGCCCGTCCCTGGGAGTGCGCACATGGGTGGCCCGGAACGGCGGGAGGATCATCGGGTACGTGTGCGCCGCCGTCCCGGTCGAGGGGATACTCCACATCGCCAACCTCTGCGTCTCGAAGAACTGGAGGAGGCATGGGGTGGCCGGCTTCCTACTCGATACCGTCGAGAGCTGGGGGGCCAGGAGGGGCGCCGGGTACGGCTACCTGGAGGTCCGCACCGCCAACTCATCCGCCATATCCCTTTACGCCCGAAGGGGCTATCTGCCCTGCGAGTTCCTGCCCGACTACTACGGCGAGGGACGCAACGGATACCGCCTCCTGAGGAGCCTCCCCCGCGACGGCGTATCCGGGACATCAGCCGCGCTGGCCGGAGAGCTCGCGACATTCCTGGGGAGGATCCCGCCCGTGGGAGTCGTGCTGGGATCGGGCCTCTCCTGGGTGGCGGACCTCTTCCCGAAATGGCGTCGCAGGGACATCTCCTCCCTCCCCGGCATGGGCGGAGGCGAGGCGCTCCCCGGACATCCCGGGCAGATCGTCCGCAGCAGGTGCGGGCGGTTCGTCTTCCTCCTCGGGAGGCGCCACCACTACCAGGGCTTCGGAGGGGACGAGATCGCCCTGCTGCCCTCGACACTCGCCGATCTGGGAACGCGGACATGGCTGCTGATCTGCTCCGCAGGGGGGCTGGCCGAGGACCTGCGGGCCGGGAGCGCCATGGTCATCGAGGATTCGATCAACCTCTCCGGATGCGTTCCCACGGGCACGGGAAGCCGCTGCGGCGGAGCCGTCTACTCGAAGAGCCTCTCGAGGATCGCAGCCTCCTGTGCCCGGAGGACGGGCGCTCCGGTGAGGAAGGGGATCTTCGCCTCCGTATCGGGCCCGGCTTACGAGACTGCCGCGGAAACGCTCCTTCTCAAGCGTTTCGGAGCCGCCGCCGTGTCCATGTCCACCGTGCAGGAAGCCCTGGCGCTCTCCTCGAGGGGCTGCGATGTTCTCGGCCTGGCGATGATCACCAATTCGTCGCAGGGCGGAACAGTCACCCACGGAGAAGTGCTGGCCGCGCAGAAGGA
>DIAQ01000048.1:11689-12039 GCA_002414865.1 candidate division Hyd24-12 bacterium UBA5074
CTGGAGAGGATGAACGCCTTCATGGCCGACCTCGGCAACCCCCAGAAGTCCTTCAGGACCATCCATGTGGTCGGCACGAACGGCAAGGGCAGCACGACCGCGCTCCTCTCGGAGATCGGCACGCGGCTCGGGTTCCGCACCGGGCGCACCACCTCGCCCCATCTCGTCGACTACCGTGAGAGAGTCTCGGTCGACGGGGTCTGGATATCCCCTGCCGAGGTGACCGCCTTCGTGGAGGACAGCTTCGCCCTCATCGAGAAGCACGAGGCCACCTTCTTCGAGATCACGACGGCCATGGCCGCCGTCCATTTCCGCAACAGGGGCGTGGAGTGGGCCATCGCCGAGGCCGG
>DIAQ01000103.1 GCA_002414865.1 candidate division Hyd24-12 bacterium UBA5074
CTCGGCGTCAGGACCTGCCACCCGGAGGGCCTAGCCCCCGGAGGCCTAGTGCCCGCTCTGGAGCTCCTGGCGGGCCTCGACTGGGAGCCGTCCATGCCGGCCGGAGTGCCGGCCCTCGAAGCCCTCGATTTCGATCCTCTGGCGACCCTGGGGACGAGATGAGAAAAGCGGTGCTGGGAGCCGTCCGATTCGTGGAGGAGCTGCCTGCAGGCCCTTCCGCCCTCGCGGCGCTGTTCGCGAGCACGGTCCTGGTCAGGAACCTCCTGGAGGGCTCCTCGGCGGGGGTTCTGTTCCCTCCCCAGGCCTTCCTCCTCCACTTCCCGGCCGCCTACGTGCTGCCTCTGCTGGGCATCACGGCCTTCCTCCACCTGCTCTCGGGGTATCCGGCGGCGAGGCTGCTCAAGATCATGGTCTTCGGATGGACCCTGACCCTCCTTCCGCCGGTCATCGACGTCATCCTGGGCCACCAGGCCGGCATTGGGTACTTCCCCCTCGATCGGGGCAACGCACTGCAGTTCATGCTCGGATTCTTCGATCCCACGGTCTCCCTGCCGGGCACGACCCCCGGCATCAGGATAGAGGCCGCCGTCGGATGCATCCTGGCAGGCGCCTTCACGGCCTCCGTGGCGCCCAGGGCGAGGATCGTCAGGGGCATCGCCACCACTGCTCTGTTCTTCCCGTTCTTCCTGCTCTTCTTCACCTGGCCGGGAGTCCTCAGAATGCTGCTCCAGCATGGATTCCCGTGGGCTTCGGACGTGCAGGAGTTCCTCCAGTGGCATATCTCCACGGCTCCTCAGCTCACGGGAGCAGTCCACAGCTCCGTCTTCATTGCCGACATGTGGCCGGTGTCCGTCCTGGCTCTGTGGCTCCTCCACAGGATATCCCCCTCGTCTGCGAGGGAGCTTGCCGGCGCTGCCGGATCGGGCCTGGCCGGCGGGATCGCTCCCTCGGTCGCCGGCACCGTGATCGCCGCTGCAGCAGCTGCGGCTTCGGGTCCGGTCTCCTTCGCGGATGCCGTGTCCATCTCCGGCGCCCTTGCCGCAGCGTTGCTCGCCACGCTCTCCATGGGCTGCTCAGGATGGCCCTCGGCGATCCTCGCGGTCCTGTCGCTCGCAGAGGGAGCCGCCACCGGCTGGCCCTCGACAGCACTGGTCCTGCTGGCCATGGCCCTCGCGAGGCTGCCGCTGCCTCGCAGGCTCGGAGCCGTCCTCGCGGCCCCCGTCCTGCTCGCTGCCGCCGCCTCGCCCGTCTTCGTACCCCCGATGTCCCTGCCCGCGCTGGCGCTGCCTGCGGCGGCAGCCATCGCCGCCGCCCTCCTCGCGCGGTTCAGGAGGGCATCCGTCCCGGCCGCCGTGTCGCTGGCCGCCGTCGCGGTCCTTCTGTCAGGCTCTCCGCGCGAGCCGGCGATGCGATGGTTCTACTCCGACATCACGGAGTCCTTCGCGAGGAGCAGCAGGAACTCCCATGCGGTGATCTCCGCATCCTTCCTCGCGGCAGCGGGCGGACCTCTGCTCCCGGCTGCCGAGGCCGCTCAGCTGGAGGGTGATTACGCAAGATCCGAGTGGATCTGCAGGATTGCCAGCTGGATGGGGCGGGAGTCGCCCGGATTCCGCAGGGTGAGGATGAACATCGCCCTCGAGAGGGGAGAAACGGACGTGTTCCTCGACCTGTTGAGGAGCTCGGGTGAAACCGGGGAAGACCTGGGGAATGCCCCTCTCGCACTTCTGGGGCAGGCGGCCATGGAGGGCGATACGGCGATGCTGAGGATCTTCCACAGGGCTGCCGGGCCTTCGCCGGAGGTGCTCTCGGCATACGCGGCGGCCAGCCTCGGAATGGGCGATACGATCTCCGCGGTGAGGTTCTCGCTGGCCTCTGCGTCGAGACCTGACGCAGGTCCGCTGCAGCTCGCCTATGCGATCGAGCTCGCCGGCCTCGCCCGCACCGGCTCCTGGGATTCGCTCTACGAAACGGGGCGGGGGAGATTCGGCCTATCCCCCGACCTGGTGCTGGCAAGGCTGCGGGCGCCTCTCCTCGCCGGGGCCGCCCCCGACAGGCCCGACTTGCTGCGAGCGGCGATAGCGATGGGCAGGACCAGTCCGGAAGTGCTCGAGACGGCGGCCTCCTGGCACCTGGCGGCAGGGAACGCCGACAGCGCCCTCCGATATGCCAGCCTCTCCCTCCTGGCCCAGCCGGAGCCTTCGCAGAGGAGCTTCGTCACCGCCATCGAATGTGCCAGGGCGGCCGGCGAGATGGAGATACTGGAAGCCTCCGCCAGCTATGCCGCACAGCGCTTCCCGGGCAATCGCTTCTTCGCGGGCTCATCCGAAGGCGCTGGAGCGGACGAGGTCCCTGCGCCTTGAGATTCCCGGCCGCCGCCGTTCTCGCCGCCTGTGCCGTGGCGGCGGCTGCCTGGCTCACGGGTCCGCCCGGCTTCGATGCGCTCGACGGATGCGAGTTCGCCGTGGCGTCGCAGTCCCTGTCCATCTGCCATCCCCCCTCCTATCCGCTCTTCCTCATGCTCCTCGAGGTCTTCCCCGGGGCGGGATACGAGGGCTGCAGGCTGTTCTGCTGCACGGCCGCAGGAATCGCGGCGGCCATCGCGATGATCCTGCTTCGGAAACTGGGCAGCGGCCCGGCGGCATCTCTCGCGGCAGTGGCTCTGCTGTTCTCGACCCCGGCGATCATGGCCCAGCTGAACTGCGCCGAAGTGCACGGCCTGGCCATGCTGCTGGTGCTGGCGGGGCTCCTGGCGCAGGCCTCGCCGGCCTCCCCGTACCTCTTCTCGCTCTCAGTCTTCGGCGGCCATCCGGCGGCCGTTCTCGCGCTTCCCCTGTTCAGACCCGCCAGATGGGGTGCATGGGCGCTCCTGGCGGCAGTTCCAGCCGGCCTGATGCTCTATGTCCCGCTCCGAGCCGGCGCCTCCGGAGTCTCGCATTACACTCACCCGGACGGACTCAGGCACCTGGTCTCGTTCATGTCCCTCTACTCCGGCAGGCTCTCGGCCCCGTCGGCGGAGAGGCTGGCAGGAGCTTTCTCGTCCTCCCTGCCATCGGCCGCGCTCCTTCTGGCCACGGCTGTCGCGGGGAGGCCCAGACCCAGGGAGATGGTTTCGAGCGCCCTCGCCCTCGCCTTGATCGCCTCCTATGAAATACCCGACCCGGAGGGCCTGGCGTGGGCGGCGATGCTGCCTCTGTGGCTCTCCTCGGCAAGGGGCTTCGACAGGCTTGCCGGGAGATGCCGGGCGGCAATGCCCCTCGGCCTCTGCGCCGTCGCCGCAGTCGCCTGGGCAGGCATCCCGAAGGCGTCGCGCCACTCAGACGACATAGCTCCTCTGATGGCTGCCGACATGATGCGCGAAGCCCCTCCGGGGGCGGTCTACTGCACCATAGGCCACGACACCTTCCACGCCGCCTATCTCATCCAGCTCGACGACAGGCGGCCGGACATCATTCCCGTGGACCTCTACGGCAACTATTTCGGGATGCGGCTGCAGAGCCCGCTCCCGGCGGCCGTGGCTGACAGGGCCGTCGTCGCCACGCGTGCCTGGAACGATCCCGGCTTCAGCCTGTCAGGGCTGGTCTTCCGGACGGGCGGACCCGAGCCGGACTGGGGCTCCCTGGATACGTTCGCGTTCGACGGCCGCAGCCCGGACCCCTTCGCCGAGGACATGGCTGCGGAGGCGTGGGCGAGGCGGGCGCTCCAGTCGAGTGGATACGAAAGGGTGAGGTGCGCCGCGGTCGCGCTCTCGCGAGTCTCCACCGCCACCGCGAGGCGGAGAGTGGAGCAGATGCTTGAAAACAGCTGAGGACAGGATCCTGACATGGGCACTGCTGGTCGTGGCCGCACTGTATTGCATCACTCCGGTCTATAGCGAAAACCTGTTCTGGCACATGAGGAACGGAGAGGACATCCTCGACACGGGAACGATCCGGACATCGGACACCCTGACCTGGACCGCCCATGGAAGGGTCTGGATCCAGCAGGAGTGGCTCGCCGAGGTCCTGTTCGCCGCCGCCTGGAGACTCGCCGGCTCTTCCGGCCTCATGGTCCTGAAGTCGGCCGCTGTGCTCGCGGGGCTGGCGATGGCATTCTCCGCCGCCCGCAGGCACGGCGCCCGCGCCTCCGGGATCGTCATCATGGCCCTGATGTGGCTCTCGGTCACGCAGGCCCGATGGTTCGAGCGGCCCCACATCTTCACGGATGTCTATTTCGCGGCCTGCCTCCTGCTCCTGACACGCGCCGGAAGGATGTCCCTCCCTGCGAAGCTGGCCGTCTTCATCCCGTTCCAGGTGCTCTGGACAAACACCCACGCAGGATTCGTGATGGGTCCCTTCCTCCTGTCGATGCCCCTGGTCGACGCGATCGCGGGGAGGCGCTGGAAGGATCTGCCAGCCGCCGCGGCACTCCCTCTCGCAGCGCTCGCGGCCTGCGGCATCCATCCCAACGGCTTCGGCTCTCTCAGCTACCTTCCCGACTTCCTCTCGCAGCCGCTCTACAGGGAGACGATCCGGGAATGGTGGAGCCCCTTCGACCCCAGGTACGGCACCGCGAGGACGGCAGTGACTCTCGTGGTCCTGTCGCTGCTCTCGGCTGTCCTCATCCTGCTCCGGGGGCGGAGGAGGATCTCCCCCTCACAGGTTTTCGTACTCGCGGCCCTGACTGTCTCCAGCACCTTCGCCGCGCGGAACATGGAGCTGCTGGCCCTGGCCAGCATCGCCTTCGTGGCCCCGCTCCTGCCGGCCATCCGCTGGCCGGTCCCGGCAGCCCTGCTCGCCGCCGCGGCCGCCGTGCCGCCTCTCCTCGGCATCCCCAGGGAGTACGGGCCTCCCCGGGCATTCGGGGTCGGGATCGACTGGAGCATCTACCCCGTTGGCCTGGCCGACTTCCTCGAGGAGCAGGGCATCCGTGGCAGGGTGTTCAACACGAACGAGATCTCGGGATACCTCGAGTACCGGTTCGGGGAGAGCCTGCCCCTCTACATGGACGGGAGATGCCTGCTGTATCCGCAGCATTTCTATGCGGAGTACCTGCTGCTGGCGCAGAGCCCGGACACGACCGCAGCCCGCACCCAGCTGACAATCCTGCGGGCGAGGGGGATCGACCTGGCCTTGTTCGACTGGCCTTCCCAGAGGGGATCGGTCGCGAATCTCCTGGCGGAGCTGCCCGACTGGGCACCCGTCTACTGGGACAGCCTTACCGTAGCCTACGCGAGACTCGACCTGCTGGACAGCCTCGGCCTCCGGGACCTGGCATTCGAGTTCTGCGACCCGCTCTCGCCCGAGGAGCTCCTGGAGAGGCCTCTCTACGAGATCCCCTCGAGGCTCCTCCCCGAGATGAGAAGGGCGTCGGACCTCGCGGGATGGCGCAGCCTGCCGGCTTCCACGGCCTGCTGTCTGCTCTGGCGCTCGGGGAGGCGGGAGGAGGCGATGGAGCTGGCCTCATCTCGCTCCGCCGGCCCCGCGGGAGATGGCCTGATCTCCGCCATGCGGGCGGACACAGCTGCGGAGCTGGCTCTTCCGGCGATGTCTACGCTTCTCGCATGGGCGCTGATCGACCGGGGGGACTTCGAGGGGGCGATGAGGGAGGCTCGGGCCTCGGGTGACACCTTCCTCGGGAACTCGGTCGCAATCCTCGCCGGAGCCGGCCATGCCCCCGCTCCGCAGGGTCCTCCGCAGTGGGTGCCGGAGGGCGTGTTCGCAGGATATCTGGACGGATCCATGTCGCAGGGAGAGATGCTGGCGGTGGACGCCTGCGCCGCACTCGCCGCCGGCATGGGATGTCGCGCAGAATCCCTGGCCTCGGTCTGCCTTGCACGGGAGGATGTCCGCCCCTGGGCGGTCTCCGCCTGCGCCAGGGTCCTGGCCTGCGCGGGGGATGACGGAGGGGCTGTCGCCGCCTCCGCAGCAGCGCTCGAGAGGAGCGTGAACCCCGTCACCCTCGGGGGCCGGGCCGCGGTGGAGTCAGCCGCGGGCCGCTATGGCACGGCTGCGGGCTTCCTGGGGAGGGCGGCCGGCATGGCCCCCTCCTCCGCGATGATACGCCTCGAGCTGGCTGCCTGCCTCTGGCGCACGGGCGACATGGATGCCTCGGCCCTGCAGTATGCTGCGGCCGCCGACCTGGGCGCGCAGATGCCGCCTTCGGCAAGGAGCAGGATGTCCTGGGCGACATCGCTGTCGACCCCCGGAGTTGACACCCCGGCGGGTGGCGGTCAGTTTTAGCGTTCGGGGGGGCCGGTCGCCGAGAGCCGGTTCGATTTCACTCAGGGGCCACTCGGAAGGTTTCACATGTCAATCGTCAGCATGATCAACGATTTCCTCGGCCGTGTCTCCAGACTGATCCTGGGAGGCGGCAGGGAGGCGCTGGACAGCCAGAAGAAGAAGGGCAAGCTGACGGTGCGCGAGCGCCTCGACGCCCTGCTGGACAGGAACAGCCTCCTCGAGACCGATCTCTTCGTCGAGCACTCCGCCAGGGATTTCGGGATGGCCACCAAGCACCTGGCCGGCGACGGCGTGGTCACCGGCATAGGCCGGATCGACGACAGGCCCGTCGCGGTATTCGCTCAGGACTTCTCGGTGGCCGGCGGATCCCTCGGCCGGGCCCACGCATCCAAGATCACGAAGATCATGGACACCGCCCGGGACATGCAGATGCCTCTGATCGGCATCAACGACTCCGGCGGCGCAAGGATCCAGGAGGGCGTCGACTCCCTGTGCGGATACGGCGAGATCTTCTTCAGGAACACGCAGCTCAGCGGAGTCGTCCCGCAGCTCTCGATAATCCTCGGACCATGCGCGGGCGGGGCCGTCTACTCCCCTGCCCTGACCGACTTCGTATTCGTCGTGGACAGGATCTCCAACATGTTCATCACGGGCCCGCAGGTGATAAGGACAGTCCTCGGCGAGGAGATCTCGCCCGAGGACCTCGGCGGGGCGAGGACGCACACCTCGATAACGGGGAACGCCCATTTCTTCGCATCCACCGAGTACGAGACCTTCGACCAGGTGCGCAGGCTCCTCTCCTTCCTGCCTTCCAACTGCTCCGAGAGGCCGCCGGTATTCCCGGCCCAGCAGCCGCGCCAGCCGCTGACCCCTGAGATAATCCCCGACGACAGGCGCAAGGCTTACGATGTCAAGGACATCATCAGGGGACTCGTGGACGCCTCCGATTTCCTCGAGGTGCACGAGCTCTACGCGAGGAACATCGTCGTCGGCTTCGGCAGGCTCGAGGGCCGCTCGGTGGGCATAATCGCCAACCAGCCCAAGGTCCTCGCCGGCGTCCTCGACGTGGACGCATCGGACAAGGCGGCCCGGTTCATAAGGTTCTGCGATGCATTCAACATCCCGCTCCTCACCCTGGTGGACACGCCCGGCTACCTGCCCGGAGTCGATCAGGAGCACTCGGGAGTCATCAGGCATGGCGCCAAACTCCTCTACGCCTACAGCGAGGCCACCGTCCCCAAGATGACCGTCATCATGCGGAAGGCTTACGGAGGGGCCTACATCGCCATGTGCAGCCGCCACCTCGGCGCCAACTTCGTGCTCGCGTGGCCCTCGGCCGAGATAGCCGTCATGGGGCCCGAAGGAGCCGCCAACATCATTTTCCGCAAAGAGATAGACGACAGTCAGAATCCCGATGTCACGCGCAGCGAGAAGATCCGCGAGTACGAGGAGAAGTTCGCCAACCCGTACGTGGCCGCCGGGAAGGGATATGTGGATGCCATTCTCCTGCCGCAGGACACCAGGGCCGCTCTCTGCACCGTGATATCGGTCGCGAAGAACTCCGAGCACGGCCGTGTGTCCCGCCGACACGGGAACTTCCCGGTCTAGGAGAGCCATGCACGACCTGGATATCCTGGACATCGACGGCACCGACTACGAGACCGAGGTGCCGCGGAGCAGGCTGCGTCCGTACGGCGGGCCGCCGGAGAAGCGCGACGTGCGCACCGTGATCCCCGGCACCGTGGTGGAGGTGCTCGTCCGCGAGGGCGAGAAGGTCGGCCCCGAACAGGTCCTTCTCCTCCTCGACGCCATGAAGATGCACAACGAGATCTGCGCGGGCATCGAGGGCAGGGTCCGGCAGGTCCTCGTCCGCAAGGGTGACAAGGTGGAGAAGAACCAGCTCCTGATCGCTCTCGAACACTGACGGAGGATCCGCCTGAAGGCCATCCGGAACGGCGGAGCCTGCGGCGGAGTCCTTCTCACCGCCTTCACTCTCTGCTCGTGTGCCGCGCTCCTGGGCGCCTGCCCGGGATCGGCGGCTCCGGTGGAGGGAGTCTGGGAGGCTTCAGGCTCCTCGCCGTACGGCGGGAGCTGGGAGGCAGCCTGCGCGGTCCTGCAGGCCGCTGGATTCGACGCCGTCTTCCCATGCGTCCAGTACGGCCCTGTCGCCCGCTGGGACGCGTCCGGCATCCCGGTCAGCCCGGACATGGGAGGCGATCCCCTCCAGGCGTGCCTGGACGCAGCGCATTCCCGGGACATGGCGGTACATGCCTGGGTGGTCCTCTGGAAGTTGAGCTGGCTGGATCCCGCGGCCTCGGACAGCTTCAGGGCGATCCATCCCACCCAGGTGGGCGTGGACGGATCCCCGAGCGACTGGCTCTGCCCCACCGATCCCGCCAACCGCGCTCTCGAGATACGGATCCTCCGCGAGATGGCGGAGAGGTATCCGCTCGATGGCTTGAACCTGGACTTCGTGAGGTTCCCGGACGGCGACCACTGCTACTGCCAGGGATGCCGAACCCGTTTCGAGCAGCATCGTGGAGCGGTCGTGGAGGACTGGCCCAGGGAGGTATACTTCGGCGGCTCGCTGCACGACGAGTACTGGGAGTGGAGGAGGTCTGCCATCACCTCCTTCGTTTCACAGGTGTCCGAGGTGCTCTCCGAGGCATCTCCGGACCTCGTCCTGTCCGTGGACGTCATCCCGGACACGAGCGAAGCCAGAGGCAACTGCGGGCAGGACTGGCCCGCCTGGTGCCGGGACGGCACGGTGGACCTCCTCGTACCGATGAACTACACGGGCAGCGCGGACTCCCTGGCAGCCTGGACCCGCCTCCAGGCAGGGATCGCCGGAGAGGTTCCGGTGGCTGCAGGCATAGGCGCCTTCTCGACCGGCGCCGAGATGACCGCGCCTCAGCTCGTGGAACAGGTCGGCGCAGCGATGGATGCTGGTGCCGTGGGCTGGGTCGTCTTCCAATACTGCGACAGGCTCGCCTCCATCCTGGGAGAGATCTCCGGAGGGCTCGGATGGGCTGCGGACCGGCGGCGGGCCGGGGGGTAGAAGACCGAAAGGCGGACCGGAACCTTGCCTGCCTATCTCGACGACAGTGAGATGAGATCCCTCAGGACTTCGGTGAGATCCTGCGAGCCCGAGCCCGGCGGCCTCTACGCAGTGGTGCTCGAAGACACGATCGTCTTCCCCGGAGGAGGCGGACACCCCTGCGACCTGGGCACGGTCGCGGGATGCAGGATAGTCTCGGCCAGGCCCGGGGAGGGCGGCTCCGTCCTGCATATCCTCGAGGAGCCTGTCTCCGGCGGTGTGGAGGTGGTGCTCGACTGGGAGAGGCGCCGCCATTTCATGCAGCACCACACCGCCCAGCACTTGCTGACTGCCATGGCCGACAAGCTCTTCGGCTGGGCGACCACCGCCATGCATCTGGGTCTCGAGCGGAGCGACGTCGAGCTGGCGGTTCCACATCTCGGCGAGGACTCGCTCATACCGCTGGAGGATGCCGTCAACAGGAAGATCCTCGAGCGTCTGCCAGTGAGGGCCGGCACCGTCGGGCGAGGCGATCTGGAGGCGATGGGCGTGCGGTCGAGACGCCTCCCCGGAGAAGTCGTCGAGCTGAGGACCATCGCCATAGAGGGCATCGACCTCAACACCTGCGGAGGCCTTCACGTGCGGGACACGGGAGAGGTGCAGGTCTTCTCGATCGAAGGAACCGGGCAGATCAGGGGAGGCACGAGGGTGTTCTTCGCCTGCGGCGCCCTGGCCCTCTCGCGGATGGAGGAGCGAAGAGCGCGGGAACGCAGGCTCTCTGCCATCCTCACCTGCGGCCCGGCCGAGCACGTGGCCTCCGTGGAGCGTCTCCTCGAGCGGACCCGCGAAGCCGGCAGGCTCCGGTCCTCCCTGGAGGAGGAGCTGGCGGGCTTCCTGGCCCGGGACCTCGCGGAACAGGGCAGTCCTGCGTTCTTCTCGAGGCCCGGCGCAGATGCCGGATTTCTACGGTCCGTCGCCGCCGCCTGGACCGAGTTGAGGCCGGAGGGCATGCTCCTGCTCACTTCGGGTCCGGGAGCCGGGATCTTCATGCTTGCCGGGCCTGAAGCGGGGACGCAGGCTGCAGGGCATGCCCTGGCCACCGCTCTCGGCGGAAAGGGCGGCGGGACCGGAAGGCTTTTCCGCGGCTCCGCTCCGGAGCTCCCCGGGATGGTGGAGGCCCTCCGCCTCCTGGGGGAGGCCAGGGCCGGGACGGGGTCCCGGTGACGGAAGAGGCGGCCCGAAGGCCGCCTCTCCATCGCTGGACGCCCTGCTTACCGGCGGGGCTTATCCGTCGCGAAATCGACGCGGATGCTCCTGCCGTCCAGTGTCGCGTTGTTCATGGCCTCCTGAGCAGCGCGGGCTGCATCAGGCGACACAAAGGTGACGAAGCCGAAGCCACGGGACCTGCCGGTGTCGCGGTCCTGGACGACACGAGCCTCCGAGACCTCGCCGTGCACGGCGAAGGCCTTGCGGAGCGACTCGTCGGTGGTGGACCAGGCAAGACCCCCAACAAACAGCTTATTGCTCACAGCACTCTCCTTCTCGGGGCATGCGCCTCGAAATCCGCGGGCGGCAACTCGCCCGACCAGCCGGCAGAAAAGGTCGCCGGAGGACCCCGACCCATCAGGGGTCGGCGCTTCTGGCACCGGTTGCTCCTGCGGGCTGGGAAGGCGTTCACCTCGACGAGGAGAGACATCTCGAACCCAGGACACGGGACTACCCGAACCAGGGAACGCACAATAGCGCATGCCCCATTGCGAGTCAACAGTTGCCGCTGAGCCTGCAGCGCAGTCCTGCGAGCGTTCCGGTACACTTCCCCGGATGCGGGGGGGCTTCTCCCCGGTAAATGCAGGGGGGCGGGCAGCGCCCGCCCCCCTGAGTTCGGGAGAGGTCTCTAGGGCCTGCTCCTGAGCCGCTCCGCGTTCTCCATGGCGTCGATGGCGTCGTTGCGCCTGCCGAGCCTGCTGTAGGTGCTCGCCAGGAACTCCCACCAGTCGGGGTTGTCGGGCGTGATCTCCAGGGCCGTCTCGAGGGCCGTGGCGGCTTCGGTGTCGCGCTCGAGCTTGGTGAGCGCGGCGAACTTCATGTACCAGGTGTTGGCGAGCTGCTCCTCGTTGAGGTCCTCGATGAGGAGGGTTTCGTCCAGCGTGGAGAGCGCGGCTGCGTAGTTCTCGCTCATGATGTAGGCCTGCGAGAGGTTGCCCAGGACAATGTAGTCGTCACCCAGGAGCCCGCGCGCGGACTCGAGCTGGGCGATGGCCTCCGGGTACATCTCCTGCTCGAGCAGGGCGACGCCGCGGGTGACCGTGATCTGTCCGCGGAGATCCCTGGCGTCGTCCTCGGTCAGCCAGCCTTCGGCGAGGCCCTGCTCGATTCCGGCCAGCGCGTCGTCGAACACAGACATGGCGTCGTCGAACCTGTCCTCGAGCAGGTAGACCTGCGCGAGCAGGTTGAGGACGTCTGCGTTGGTGGGATCGAGTTCGATCGCCTGCGTGAGGAGGCCTTCTGCGGATGCCAGGTGGGCCTGGCCCTCCTCCGGGGTCCCGGAGGTGTAGAACAGCGACTTGTGCAGGGTGGCCGCGTTGAAGAGGGAGAGCAGGCCGTTGCTTGTGGCTGCGTCGAGAGCCTCCTGGATGGGCTCGGCCGAATCCTCGGTCGCGGTGTCGAGCATCTCGCGATAGGATGCGATGAGAGGGCTGCTTATCGCCCAGGCCTGCTCGAAATGGCGGATGGCCAGAGCGTAGTCGTCGTTCCCGAGGGCGATGTCACCCAGCATCTGGTCGAACTCGGGGCGGTCCGGGAAGAGGGCCTTCCCGTTCTCGAGGTCGGCCCTCGCACTGTTGAAGTCCTCGACCGCTACGAACTCGGCAGCCGAGTTGTAGAAGACGAACCAGTAGTCCTGGATTTCAGCGCCGAGTGCAGGATCGATCCTGCATGCGCGGTCGAATGACTGCGCGGCTCCCTGCCAGTCGCGGAGGTTGCCCTGAGCCTTGCCCCGCCAGATCCAGAGCTCGGCATTGAGAGAATCTCCTCCCGCGATGACGCTGTCGGCCAGGGTCACCGCTTCCTGGTACTCGCCGTTCTGCATGTGCACCTTGATGCCCGTGACGGCGGGCGAGGCGCATGCCGCTACTGCGAGGCCCGCTGCAATCAGGGCCAGGCAGAGGATTCTCCTGCGGTTGATCAAGGCAATTCCTCCGTTTCGTGCAGGGTTTGGTGGAACAAGATCAACTATGCGTCATCTGAAGTCAACGCCTGAAAAACCTTACCCGTAACTTGACAATAAACTCCACAATTGCTAGAAATGCAGCCCTGAGCAGCATTGGAGGGCTCTTGACCGGTTCGATCGCTCTCGCCAGGCTGATCCTCGGCCTGCTTTCATGGTCCCTCGGCTCGCAGATGCCCGTCGTGCAGGAAACGCTTGTGCCCGCGCGCACTGCGACAATACTGCTCGACAGGCAGCTCGTCCTGTTCGAGCAGGACGGCAGAGAGGCCAATCTCGCCCTGGTTTCCACGGGAAGGCCCGGGCATGCCACTCCGCAGGGCACGTTCACCGTGAGATACAGGCTGAGGAATCCTCTGTCCAGCAAGTATCTCGTGCGAATGCCCTACTGGGTGAGCATCCTTCCTTCAGGCGAGGTGGGCTTCCACCAGGCACCCGGGATCAGCGCCCTGTCGAGGCTGGGAGAACCCCTGTCCCATGGCTGCATCAGGCTCGGGCGCCATGTCGCGCCCTGGGTCTATTCCTGGCTGCCCTCAGGCTCCGAGGTCGTCATAAGAGGCCATTAGACCAGGTCCGGCCTCTCGCGCTCCAGCTCCGCCACCACATCCCTGAGCTTCTGGGAGTATTCGTCGCTCATCACCAGCGTGACATCTCCCGCCTCGACGATGGAGAGGCCACGAACCCCCAGGATGACGGTCAGCCTTCCGGGGTTCCAGACCGTGCAATCCCCGCTGTCCACCTGGAGGATCCCGCCGCGGGCGATGCCCGCTCTCCGCGCCGCGGGCCAGTCGCCCACGTCGTCCCATTCGAAAGCGGCTTCGACCATGCCCACCCGGCCGGCCTTCTCCATCACACCGTAGTCGATGGAGATCACAGGCAGAGCTCCGAAGACCTCCGGATCGCAGCCGGGGCCTGTGCCGACGGCCGTCAGCCCGGATGCGAGATCCGGGAGGAGGCGTCCGATCTCCTCGAGAATGGCCTCGGCCTTCCACATGAATATGCCTGCGTTCCAGAAATGCCTGCCTCCCGCGAGGTACGATGCCGCGGTCGCCGCATCCGGTTTCTCGCGGAAGCTCACCACCCTGAGGAATCCCCCCATGGATTCGCCCGCCTCGAGGTAGCCGTAGCCGGTCGCCGGCCGGTCCGGCCTTATGCCGAGCGTCATCAGCCAGCCCTCCGAAGCGGGGACGGCGGCGCGGAGCAGGGTCGAGGTGAAGCCTTCGTCGGGCCTGATGGAGTGGTCCGAGGGCACGACAGCCATGAGGTCCCCGGCGGCGCCGCGGGAGGCCATCACCCCGGCCGCCCACCCGATGCTGGCCGATGTGTTCCTCGGGCATGGCTCCAGGAGGATGTTCTCCTCCGGAATCCCGGGGAGCTGCTCCCTGGCCAGGGCCGAATACTCGGCCCCTGTGACTATCAGGACCCTCGCGGGGGAGCACAGGGCGCCCAGTCTGCGGACCGTCTGCTGCAGGAGGGTCCCTCCGCCCAGCAGGTCGATGAACTGCTTTGGCCTGGCACGTGTGGACACGGGCCAGAACCTGGTCCCCCGCCCTCCTGCCAGGACTATCCCCCAAATGTTGTCGGGCATCGTTTCAATTCCGGCGGACGCAGGCCACATAACCCTCCCCCCCGACACGGCATACCCCGCCACCGGCGGCTCCGAGCAGGCAGCACGGCGCCTCCAGTTCGAGGCCGCCGGCACTGACGGCTCCAGTCTCCATATAGAGGGCGCAGTCCTCACCGAGGACCATGGACCCGGGGGCGGCGACGTTCAGCGTGTAGCCGGCCCCGGTTCCCCGCAGGTCCGGTATCCCTCTCCTGGACAAGACCGGGCGCCCGCCTTCAGGATCGATGCATGCGAGGGCCTCTTCGACCTGCAGCGGCCTGCGGGAACCGTCGGGGCCCACCCTGTCCCAGTCGTAGAGCCTGTAGGTGACGTCGCAGTTCTGCTGGACCTCGAGGACCCTGATACCTCCTCCGAGCGCGTGCACCGTCCCCGGAGGAAGATGCATGGCATCGCCCGCCCTGACATCCCATGCCTCGAGAACAGCAGCGGGATCGCCTGTGCGCAGCGCCCTCTCGAGGTCGATGCGCCCCGCGCCCCCGGTCAGACCCGCATACACCCTGGCTCCCGGCACGGCCTGCAGGAAGAGCCATGTCTCCGCCTTGCTGAGAGGTCCTCCCCCGGCGCCAGGATGCACCTGGACCGAGAGGATGTCCTCCGTATGGAGCGTCTTGACGAGCAGCGGGAAGGGGATCCTCCGGCCGATCAGACCCTTCTCCCTCGCCGCCTGGAGAGTCCCCTCGAACCTGCCCGCCGAGCCCCCGGCCTCCGCCAGTTCCACGGATTCCCCGCCGGACTCGTAGAGCCACCAGATCTCTCCGATCCTCCCGCCCGACTGATCGCGCAGAGAGCCCCAGGGGCGTCCGACCTGCCTCGGCGAGCACACGAGGATCATCGTCTCCGGCCGCCCAGCATCGCCCGGAGGATGGGCACTCCGCTGCCGTCCCGCTCAGGGTGCCACTGTACGCCTATCTCGGTCCGGCCGGCCGCCTCCATCGCCTCGATGATCCCGTCTCCGGCCCTCGCCGAAACCGCGAAACCAGGGGGGGCGGCCTCCACGGCCTGATGGTGGAAGCTGGCCACCACGGCCGATCTGCCCAGGACCTCCGCGAGGAAGGACCCCGGCACCAGGTCGACCCTGTGAGAGACCGGCCTCTCCGGGGTGCCCTCGTGCTCGACGGGCCCCGCCGGTATGTCCTGGATCAGGGCCGTCCCCGATTCCACGGCCATCAGCTGCATTCCCAGGCATATGCCCAGAATTGGCTTGCCGGAGGATCTCGCGAGGCGCAGGATTTCCATGTCCCAGAGGGGCCGGGCCACATCGGGACACCTGGCCCCGGCCGGCTCTCTGTGGTACAGGGAGGGATCGGGGTCGCCGCCCCCCGTGAGGATCAGCATGTCGAGCAGATCGACGGCGCCCTCCTCGGGGCCTTCTCCGGACGGCAGCAGCGCAACCGGTGAAGCTCCCGCCCTGCGGACGAGCTCGGCGTAGGAGGAGTTCATGAAATACCGCCATCTGCCGTATGGCAGGTCGGACGGGACGGCGTTCGCAGCCCAGTTCGGGGTCAGGCCCACCAGCGGCAGCCTGTCAGCCAACGGCGGTCATCCTCTCGACGGCGGCGAGCGCCCGCGCTCCGAGTGCAGGATCGATCCTCACGGCCGGCTCGAGGGTCTCGAGGGCGGTGGCGACCTTTCCCGGGGTGATCTTCTTCATGTTCGGACAGGAGATCGAGCCAGCCGCCCTGAATTCCCGGCCGGGGAAGAGGGTGCCGAGTCGGAAAACCATGCCCTCCTCGGTGCCGATGATGAACCTGCGCGCCTTCGAAACGGACACCCTCGCGATCATCCCGCCCGTCCCGAGGACGTGGTCACTGAGGTCCCATGCCTCGGGAGGGGTTTCGGGATGCACGAGCACCTCGGCGTCGGGCCATTCGTCCTTCGCCGCGCGGATGCCGTCCAGGTCAGCCCTCGCATGCGGAGGGCAGGAACCCTGGAAGATACTGACGGCCTTGCCCGTCCTCCTCGCCACGAACAGGCCGAGGTTCCTGTCGGGGCCGAAGATCACCGTGCGGGACGGGACGGACTCCACCACCCGGACGGCATTGGCGGACGTGCAGACCGAATAGCTGCCGGCCTTGAGTTCCAGGCTGGAGTTGACGTAGACCACGGGAAGGGCGGAGGGATCCGCGGCCTTCATGAGCTCGAGGTCTTCGGCGGTCATGCTGTCGGCGAGAGGGCATCCGGCGTCCGGCTCGGGGAGGATCACGAGCCTGCCGGGAGCGAGCAGGGCGGCCGTCTCCGCCATGAACCTGACCCCGCAGATCACGAGCACCTCGGCCCTGGAGGCGGCGGCGGCCCTGCACATCTCCAGCGAGTCGCCGACGAAATCCGCGATCCGCTGGATTTCCGGGGTCTGGTAGCTGTGGGCGAGGATCAGCGCGCGGGCCGAGGCCTTCGCCTCCGCTATCCTGGCGAGCGTGCAGGCTTCTGCAGGCCCGGAGGGGACCTGCTTCTCAGGCGCCATACTTCTCGAGCCTCCCCGCGGAGGCCAGCATCAGGGGCATGAGGTCCGTCCCCGGGAAGGTGCCCAGCGCGCCCGAAGCGCATTCGCGCTCGGTGAACCTCCTGCTCCATCCAGTCCTCTGGGGTCCGCCCGAGAGGAGGACCGGGACGGGATGCCAGCTGTGCAGCTTCATCGAGCAGGGGGTGCTGTGGTCACCTGTAATGCAGATGACGTCGTACCCGCAGGAAGCCAGCGCCGGGAGGGCGGAGTCGAAGCTCTCCAGCGCGGCGACCTTGGCCTCGTAGTCGCCGTCCTCCCCGGAGCTGTCAGTGGGCTTGAAATGGAAGAACACGAAGTCGTGTCCGTTCTTCGCCGCACGCACTGCCTCGAGCTGCCCGCGCAGGTCCGAGCACACGAGGACCTCCATCCCCACGAGGGAGGCCACGCCGCGGTACATGGGATATATCGCTGCGGCCGCCGCCCGTATCCTGAACCTGCTCCCCACGGACGGGAAGGGGCGCATGGTGGCGAAGCCCCTCAGCAGCATGCCGTTCGCCGGATGCTCATCGGAGAGGAGCTCGTCGCTCTTCGCGAGGAACTCCGACACCGCCGCAGCAGCCCGGACGGCCTCCGGCACCAGCGCTCTCGGCTCCAGCCTCCCGGCGCCAGCATGCCCGGGATCGGTATCCGAGACCGCGTCGGAGAGCCCCTCCCCCCTGAAGACCACGCATGCGCGGTGCTCCTTCTCGGGTTCCACGAAGATCTCGATCCCGGGGATGGAGATGCTCCTGAGCCTCGCGCAGAGCTCGGCGTTCTTCGCGGTCGTTATGCGGCCGGCGCGCCTGTCCGTAACCATGCGGGACGAATCCATCGTGCAGAAGTTGGCCCTCGCGGCCAGATCGCCGGGGAGGATCGGGAAGCCTATGCCGAGGGCCGAGAGTATGCCCCTCCCGACGAAGTGCTCGACAGGGTCGTAGCCGAAGATCGACAGGTGGGCGGGACCGCTGCCAGGCGTGACGCCCTGGCTGACCGGAATGTGCTGGCCGAGAGCGGACCGCCGTGCGAGCTCGTCGAGATTCGGGGTGACGGCTGCCTCCAGGGGGGTGCGGCCTCCGAGCGGCTCGCCGGGGAGATCGCCCAGGCCGTCCATGACGGCCATGAGAATCGACCCTCCGCCACCCGTGGAGAGGCTCTCTATCAGTCCTCCGCGCATCTCATCCCTCCCGGTCGTATACGACGCCGGCGCCGGCGAATGTCTCCCCGGCGACGAAGCAGGTCTCGCCCGCGTCCCTCAGCAGGTTTTCCGCCCGCTCCCGGTTGCGCGGCGAAACCGCCAGCAGCATGCCGGCGCCCATGTTGAAGGCTCTTCTCATCTCCTCCCTGGGCACGCCCCCGAGCTCCTCGATCAGCTTCATGAGCGGCGGCACCGGCCAGGTCTCCGAGATGACGGCGCCGCACCCCTCCGGCAGGATCCTGACGAGATTCCCGGGAATGCCGCCGCCGGTGACGTGGCAGATGCCCAGAAGGAGGCCTTCCGCAAGGAGGCTGCGGACCGGCTTCAGGTAGCTCCTGTGGACCGCCAGGAGAGCGCCGCCGAGGCTTTCCCCGCCCAGCTCTTCAGGACGGTCTCCCGGGCTCATGCCGGCCATCTCGAAGAGGACTTTCCTGGCGAGCGAATAGCCGTTGGTGTGCAGCCCGCTGGATGGAAGCGCCAGGAGCAGGTCCCCGGGCGCCGTCCCGGATCCGTCGATTATCCTGTCCTCGTCAACGACGCCGATGATGGTTCCGGCAACGTCGTAGTCTCCCGGGGAGTAGAAGCCGGGCATCTCGGCCGTCTCCCCTCCGAGGAGGGCGCAGCCGTTCTCCAGGCAGGCCGAGGCCATCCCGCCCACGATGGCCGCCGCTGTGACCGCGTCCAGCCTCCCGCAGGCTATGTAGTCGAGGAAGAACAGGGGTGCCGCCCCCTGGGCGAGGATGTCGTTCACGCAGTGGTTCACGAGATCGCGCCCCACCGTGGTGTAGTCGCCGACCAGGGACGCGACCTTCAGCTTCGTGCCCACTCCATCCGTGCTGGCGACCAGGACCGGGCTCGCGAGACCCGGGAACGAAGCCCTGTACAGGCCGCCGAAGCTGCCCAGATCCGACAGGACGGCGGGCCCGAACGTCTTCCTGACGGCCGCCTTCATCATGGCGACGGCCTTCTCCCCCTCCTCTATATCGACGCCCGCATCCCGGTATTCGAGGCTCATGCCCTCTCCGCCCCCAGCTGGTTGGTCGACAGGTAGAAGCGCATCCTGCTCTCGACGCTCTCGCTGGTCAGATCCCTCAGCATCGACACGCCGAAACCGCTGACGGCGAAGCTGGCTGTAACGGAGCCGCATGCGAGGCCTTTCTTCACCATCTCGAAGTCGAGGGGCCTGCCGGTGGACGAGAGGTATCCGAGCATGCCGGCGGCAAAGCTGTCGCCTGCTCCCGTGGGGTCGACCACTTCTTCGAGCGGGACCGCGGGCAGGAGGAAGGGCTGGGGTCCCCCTAGCACCATGACTCCGCTGGCGCCCCTCTTGATCACCACGAACCTGGGGCCGTGAGACCTGATGAAGCTCCCTGCCTTGAAGAGGTTGTCCTCGCCGGAGAGCTGCCGGGCCTCGGACGCGTTCACGAACACAATGTCCACCCTGCCCAGGACCTCGAGCACCTTCTCGCGCCTGCGGTCTATCCAGAGGTTCATGGTGTCCACCGCAACCCACCTGGGCTCCACGACCTGCTCGAGCACCTCAAGCTGCAGCTCCGGGTCGATGTTGGCCAGGAACACGCAGGGCGTGCTGCGGAAGGAATCCGGGAGTCTCGGTGAGAAGCCTGCGAAGACGCCGAGCTCCGTCCTTATGGTGCGGGCATCGCCCAGGTCGGGTCCGTAGACGCCCTCCCACCGGAAGGTCGGACCCTGCCCCGTGGTGAGGCCCGCGAGGTCGATCCCCTTCTCCTCGAGAAAGCGCTTCTCGGTCACCGGGAAGTCCGGGCCGACCACGCCGACGACCCTTACTGCGTCGAAGATCCTCGCACCGAGGGCAAAGTAGGTCGCCGATCCGCCCAGGGTCTCCTCGGCCTTGCCCGAGGGCGTCGTCAGCGTGTCCAGAGCTATGGAGCCGACTACCAGCACCGCCATGTCATCCCCCCGTGAAGAGGCCCGCTACATGCGCTCAGGCGCTTCGACGCCGAGCGTTCCGAGCAGGTCCCTGATCGTGTTCCTGCATGCGGCACAGAGCAGGAGCCTCGCAGACGTCCTCCGCGGAGCGTCCGGGTCCACGACCCTGTGCTTCTGATAGAAGGAATGGAAAGCCGTCGCGATCTCGGCCAGGATCTCGGTCAGCCTGTGGGGTTCCAGCGCCTCGGCGCAGGCTGCAGTGCGCCCGGGGACAGACTCGAGCATCTTCACCAGCCTCCGCTCGGCCGGCTCCTCCAGCTCGCCCTCCAGGGCTCCGGGCGCCGTCGACGGCGATGCTCCCTGCGCCTCGGCCGTGCGGATGATGCCCGCGATGCGGGCATAGGCGTACTGGACGTAGTACACAGGGTTCTCGTCGGACTGGCGCCTGGCGAGGTCGAGGTCGAAATCCATGTGCGCCTCGGCCTTCCTCGTGAGGAACAGGTACCTGGTGACGTCCGCGGAGCCCACCTCCTCTATCAGCTCCCTGAGCGTCACGAAGTTCGCCGCGCGGGTGGACATCTTGACCTTCCTGCCCTCCCGCACGAGCGTCACGAACTGGTGGAGGATGACCCGGAGCGTGCTCCTCACCCTCTCCTCCCCGAGGAGGGCCGAGAGGGCGGCCGTCACGTCCTGGCTCGTGTCGAGATGGTCCGAGCCGAATATGTCCACGAGCAGGTCGTAGCCCCTCCGGAACTTGTCGAGGTGATAGGCGATGTCCGGCGCTCGATAGGTGTACATGCCGTTATCCCTCACCAGCACCCGGTCCTCGGGGCGCCCGAGCGCGGTGAGCCGGAGCCACTTCTTCCCCGAGCCCGCGGGCTCCTCGAAGATCAGGCTACTCCCGTCCCGGAACACGTCCGAGAGCCTTGCGATGGCCTCTTCCACGGCTTCGGGTATCAGGCTGCTCTCGCTGAAATAGCGGTCGAACTCGATGCCCAGCATCTCGAGGTCGGAGTGGATCAGATCCATCGCCCTCGTGCGCGCATGGTCGACGAAAACCTGCGAATCTCCCGGCCACGAGAGCCCGCGGCCCCGCGAAGAGGCCAGATCGCGCGCCCATCCCTCGATGTAGTCTCCGTGATAGCCGTTCTCTGGAATGGGGATCTCCCCTGGAGAGCCTTCCAGGTACCGCGATGCCAGGGATTCTCCCAGGAGAAGCGTCTGGAGCCCCGAGTCGTTGAAGTAGTACTCGCGCTCGACGGTCCATCCCGTCACCTCGAGCAGCCCGGACACGGCCTCCCCGAGAACAGCCTGCCGGCAATGGCCTACGTTGAGGGGGCCAGTGGGATTCGAGCTCACGAACTCGACGAGGGCCTTCCTGCCCTCCCCCGGCCTGTCGACGAGGGGCCGGAGCCCCTCCGTGCCCAGGACCCGGAGGAACGCATCGTAGTAGCTCCTGCTGAAGGTCAGGTTGATGAACCCCGGCCCGTCGACCGAGACGCATGAGACGAGGCCGTCCGGTAGGTGCAGGAGACTCACGAGGGCATCTGCGATCTGCCTGGGAGGGCGTCCCAGCCCCGGGGCCAGCTCCATGGCCACCTGGGTGCCCAGATCCCCGAAGCCCTCGTGCCTGGGCTCGGCCAGCGACACCTGGACCGGCCTGCCCGCCATTTCCGAGGCGGCCGCGACCAGGCTGTCCCTTATGAGGCGGCGGGCCTCATCCGGGCGGAAGATCACCGGTCCGGCCTGCGTCGTCGGGGAAGTCTTCGAACGGGGCGTCGTTCCAGAGCATCTCGAGGTTGTAGTACTCGCGGGTATCGGGGAGGAAGATGTGAACCACGAGCTCGGAGAAGTCGAGCAGTATCCAGCTCCCCTCCTCGTAGCCCTCCTTGTGGTGGAGCCTCATGTCGAGCGACCTGGCCCTGTCGGTCACGGAGTCGGCGATCGCCCGCGCCTGGACACGGGTCTCCGCCGACGCCAGCAGGAAGATGTCCATGGTGAGCGGGAACTCCGACATGTCCATGGCCCTGATGCGAAATCCCTGCCGGGCCCGGATGGCCTCCACGAGTTCGCCGAGTATGTCGTCTGGCAAGTCAGCCTCCAGCCTTCATTCGTTGCTGTATGGGATGAGCGTGTCGGCCATCGCGGCCACATCGTCGCCCAGTATGATCGTCACTTCGGCCGGAGCCGATGGATCGAGAGCGAACACGACGCAGCTGTCCGGGAGACCCAGCCGCTCCGCCGCGAGCAGCGCTCCCGACGGGTTCTCCACGGAGGAGACGACTATCGTCTCGGCGTAGTCGTCCCTGTCGGCGTCGGAGGGCGGTGTTGGAGCAAGCCATACCGTCCCCTCGCCCGATCCCAGGAAGTATCTCTGTATCCGCCTCGCCAGGCCCTGTTCGCCGGAGCCGTTCAGGACGAGCAGGGTCACCGTGTCGGGCAGGACTCCCGCAGCCGCGGTGTCCGCCGGAGGCTCATCCCGGTCGGCCGGCGGGCTCACCAGAAGCCCGGCTGCCGCTGCCCCGACTGCCAGTGCAGTCGCGAAGAGCCTCCAGGGCCATCCCGGAAGAGAGCAGTCGCTCATTCCCTGCCGTCCCTGAAGTACGGAAGCAGCCTGTCCCGGGTCTGCTCCAGCGATTCGGATATGACCCTGGTCCCTGCGGTCACAGTCATGAAATTGACGTCGCCGGCCCATCTCGGGAGCACGTGGAGGTGGAGATGCCCCTCCACTCCGGCCCCGGCGCAGCGGCCGATGTTCCAGCCGCCGTTCATGCCTCCGCATCTCATGCCCTCGCGCAGAGCCCGCTCGCAGTCCGCGAGAAGACTCTGGAAGGCCGGCAGCTCCTCCGGGGCCAGGTCGCCGAAGCAGCCTGCGTGTCTTGCCGGAGCGACCATCATATGGCCGTTTATATACGGATATCGATTCAGCATGGCGATTACCGGACCCCGCCTCGCCAGAACCAGATTATCGGCATCCTTTTCAGGCGCCGCCACCACCCGGCAGAACAGGCATCCCTCTCCGGGGACCTCGCCCGCCACGTAGCTGCTTCGCCAGGGAGCCCAGAGCCTGTTCAGACGCGACCCCCGACGATCGAGCCCTGCCCCGCCACGGCGCCGGAAGGTATCACTGCGGACAGGACCTGCGCACCGTCGCAGATCCTGGCCCCGGAACCTATGCTCGACCCGCGCGTGACGGTGACGCCCCTGCCTATCCTGGCGTCAGAGCCGAACGTGCTGCCATCCTCGATCCAGGCAGATGAAGGGTCGTCGAATTTCACGCCCTCCTCCATCAGGCGGGCAATCTCCCGCCGGCACAGCTCGCGGGATACAACGGCGAGCTGGAACGGGTCGTTAACCCCCGCCACCTCTATCCACTCCGGAGCCGCAACCGCGGTCACCAGCAGACCCTCCCCCGAGGCGAGGGCTATCGTATCCGTCAGGTAGAGCTCGCCCTGGGAGTTAGTCATGCCGACCCGGGGCAGGAGCCCCATGAGCGCCCTTCCCGAAAAGGCCATCAGCCCGGTATTTATCTCCGCGATCCTGCGCTCCTCGTCGGTGGCGTCCTTCTCCTCGACTATCCTCTTCACGGAGCGGCCGTCCCTGATCACCCTCCCGTAACCGGCGGGGTCGGGAGCCCGGGCCGTGAGCACGGTGATCGCCGCCCCAGCCTCTGCGCGCGACCTCGCCAGATCGAGAACCGTCGCGGTCCTGAGCAACGGGACGTCGCCCAGGAGGATCAGGTATTCGTCGGCCTCGCAGACCCTGACGGCACAGGCGACGGCATCGGCCGTCCCGAGCTGTCTCTCCTGCACGACCCACTCGCGCTTCCCGGCCTCGAGCAGGGGCAGGATGCTCTCCCTGCCGTGTCCGACCACTGTGATGATCCTGTCGAAGCCGCACTCGTCGGCCGTCGCCAGGACGCGGCTGAGCATCGGCCTGCCGAGGACGGGATGGGCGACCTTGGGCAGGTCAGAGTGCATCCTCCTGCCCTTGCCCGCCGCCAGCACGACGGCCGCCCTCACGTCAGGAGCCTGGGATGAAGATTCATCTCGTCGGCCACGACCACGCGGGGAGAGGGAGGCGTCTCCCGGGCATCGACCCAGACGTACTGGAGCACGATGACCTTGTCCCCCGGCCTGACCAGCAGGGCCGCGGCTCCGTTGATGCTGACGGTCCCGCTTCCGGCGGGGCGCTCGATCACATAGGTCTCGAACCTCTCTCCGTTCGCGAGATCGGCCACCTGCACACGCTCGCCGGGCATGATGCCCGAGAGCTCGAGGAGATCGAGGTCGATGGCGATCGAGCCCACATAGTCAGCATCTGCGGCGGTGACCACCACTCTGTGGAGCTTCGCACCGAGGAAACACCTGTACAAGGTCAGACCTCCACACAGCCTCTGCCCGGCTCGAGCAGCGCATTGTCGATCAGGCGGGTGGTGCCCGCGAAGACAGCGGTGGCGAGCAGGCCCCTCCTGTCGAGGACGGGCATCGGTGTCATAGCATCGGGATCCACGAGCTCCGCGTACTGCAGCCTCAGAAGGGGCTTTGCGGACACCGCGGTCCTCACGGCCCCCACGAGGCGATCCGCATCGCTGCAGCCCGAAGCGGCCAGCGAGCCTGCCTCCAGGAGGCCGGCATGGATGGCCGTTGCTTCAATTCTTTCCGCACTATTAAGATAGCGATTCCTGGAACTCCTGGCCAGGCCGTCGGCCTCCCGAACTATGGGAGCTCCCACGACCTCCATGCGGATCCCGAGGTCGCGGACCATCCTCCGGATCACCGCGAGCTGCTGGGCATCCTTCATGCCGAAGACCGATACGTGGGGACCGATGATGCCGAAGAGGACGCAGCAGACGGTGGACACCCCGTCGAAATGACCGGGCCTGAAGGGCCCGCACAGGCCCTGCGAAGGCCCCGCCACGGAGATGGTCGTGGCGAAGCCCTCGGGAAAGATCTCCCCGGGTGGAGGCGCGAAGAGCAGGTCTACTCCGGCATCCGAGAGGAGAGCGGAGTCCTTCTCGAGGGGCCGGGGATACCGCAGATAATCCTCCTGCGGGCCGAACTGCCTGGGGTTGACGAAAATGGACACCGCCACCCTGTCGCACCTGTCGTGCGCGATGCGCACCAGACTCAGATGGCCCTCGTGCAGGGCGCCCATGGTAGGGACGAAAGCCAGCGTGTCGCCCCCCGCTCTCCACCCGGCACAGGCGGAGCGGGCGTCCGATGCCGCCTGGACAGTGATCATCTCGCCTGATCGGCAAGGCGCGAGACATACGTCTGCATGCCTCCGCGGTGCCTCTCCACAGCCTTCAGGATGCCCTCCAGATCCCCGGGCCTGCTCCTGAAGTCGATGCTGTCCGTGTTCACCACGAGAACCGGGGTGTCGCGCAGCCTGAAGAAGAAGCTGTTGTATGCATTCAGCAGCGCCTCGAGGTACGACCTGCTCATGTCGTGCTCGTAGGGCCGTCCCCGCCTGGCGATACGCGCGAGCAGGACATCCAGAGAGGCCTGCAGGTAGATGATCAGGTCGGGTTTCGGAACGTCCCTGGCCAGGACGGCGGCCAGCTTCTCGTAGAGCGCGAACTCGTTTTCTCCCAGATTGATGCCTGCGAAGATGCTGTCCTTCTCGAACATGTAGTCCGCTACCACTTTCCGGCTGAATAGGTCGAGCTGCCCGAGCTTGACCTGCTGGCGGTGGCGGCTGAGCAGGAAGCAGACCTGGGTCTGGAAGGCGTAGTTCTTCCTGTCGCGGTAGAAGAGCGGGAGGAATGGGTTCTCCTCCACCTCCTCCAGCACGAGCCTGGCCTTCCAGGCCTCTGCCAGGAGTCCGCAAAGGGTGGTCTTCCCCACTCCGACGGGGCCTTCTACGACTATGAATCGCTGTTCGGACAAGGGTTCCAGAGACCTCCGGCGGCTGGGGCGGTGCAGATCGCCGTAATATGCCCGGCATCCTCGCAGGCTGCCAGAAGTTCGTGCGGGGTCCTCCCCAGGCCGGGCACGGGTCGCGGCCATACCTCGGAGAGGGGAACGAGAACGAAGCGCCTCCGGGCCATCCTCGGATGAGGGAGGACGAGCCCCTCCACGGCCTCCGGCGGCTCGAGGAAGAGCACGTCGATGTCGAGCGTCCTCTCCCGGCCCTGTTTCTCGACAGGCGATCCGGCCCTGGACTCGAGCGCCCTGCAGAGATCCCTCAGACCTCTGCCGCCGCCTTCGAAGACCCCTGATACCGCGGCGTTCAGGAAGGGGCCGCCGCCAACGCCCTCGGCTGGCCGGGTCTCGTAGATGCCCGAGAGAATGAGTTGCGACAGGCCGGGGGCGGAGCGCAGCCCGGACGCCGCTGCAAGGAGGCCGGCCACCCTGTCGCCGGCATTGCTGCCCAGAGCCAGGGCGAACCGGACCGCCCCCGTCAGCCCGTCACCTCGAAGGAGGCCTCCCCCACCCTCAGCGGGCAGGGCGGACAGACCTTGACCACCTTGACCGTCCACGAGCCTTCCGGGAAGCATCCGCGGAGAGCCGCCAGGGCGGCCGAGGCGACCTCCTCGATGTAGTCGTACTCACGCTCTCCGAGGGGCGCGAGACAGGAGCATGCCGCGGAGTAGTCGACGGGAGGAGGAGAGCCCGGCTCGAAGCGGCCGCGCCATTCGGCGTTCAGGTACAGAGTCCTGGGCGAGAGCTTCTCCCGGGGCAGCGCCCCGGCCACAACCCTCAGCTCGATGTCCCGGATCCTCAGGACTCCTTCCGGCATCTGCCCGCTCTCCTGATGGTGCTCCTAGCCTTCATGCCGGGCATCTCCATCTTCTCCAGGCGCCCCAGGCCCTTCAGTATCTCGGGCTCGGGGACGGTCAGGGCGAATCTCACGAAGCCCTCCCCCCAGGAGCCGAAGCCCGAGCCGGGCGTGACGACTATGCCCGCAGAGGTGAGGAGCTTCCTCGCGAAATCCATGGAGCCGTAGCCCCGGGGCACGGCGACCCAGACGTAGAGGGATCCCGGAGACGGGCAGACGTCCCATTCCAGACGGCCCAGGCCCTCGATGAGGATGTCTCTCCTGCGGCGGTAGATCGAGAGCCTCTCCTGGAACTCTCCGGGAGGCGACTCCAGCGCGGTGACGGCAGCCCTCTGGATGGCTGTGAAGACACCCGAATCGATGTTCTCCTTGGCCGCCATGAAGGCCGCTACAAGGTTGCGCCCTCCGGCAACGAAGCCCACGCGCCAGCCCGTCATGCCGAAGGTCTTGGAGAGGCTGTGGAACTCGAGGCAGACATCGGAGGCCCCTTCTATCTGGAGGAAGGACAGCGGGCGGCCGCCATCGAATCTCAGGTGGCTGTAGGAGTTGTCGCTGACGAGGAGGAGATCCTCCTTCCTCGCGAACTCCACGAGCGAAGCCATCTTCTCGACGGGCATGACAGCTCCCGTCGGATTGTTGGGATAGTTGAGGTAGAGGATCCTCGCGCCTCTGAGGGCCGCCCCTTCGAGCGCCCCCGGGTCGGGGAGGAACCCGTTTTCCCGTTTCAGGGGGAGGTCCACCGGCACTGCGCCCGCGAGGATCGCCGCAGACCTGTACACGGGATATCCGGGATTGGGCACCAGGACGATGTCTCCGATGTTGCAGAAGACCAGCGGGACATGGGCGAGGCCCTCCTTCGATCCGATGAGGGCTCCGAATCCGATGTCCTCCGAGGGCGCCACTCCGAACTCCCTTGCCATCCAGCCGGCGGCGGCTTCCAGGAAGAAGGCGCTGCCAGCGTTTCGCGGATAGCGATGGTTCGCAGGATCGCGGAGCGCTTCCGAACACGCCAGGACGACGGAGTCGGGGGTCGGGATGTCGGGGTCGCCGATGCCGAAGTCGATGAGATCGACGCCGCGCCTGACCATCGCCGCCTTCAGCCTGTCGATCTCCGCGAAGAGATAGGGCGGCAGCTGTGAAACGCGCTTCGACGCAGAGATGACGACTCTCTTCTTGTCCAAGGAATCAGCCTCCGGATGGCAACCGGCCGAATGTTGCAGGCGACCTTCCTGCCCCGATCAATAACAGCCCCGCGCCCCTCCGGGGAGTCCGGCCGGGTTCTTTACCCGGAGGAGTCCGGCGAAGATATTGCCCGGAGGGGTTTGCATCATGTCCGGGAGGGGGATTGCCCGTGGGACCCAATCGTCTCGTCGCGCATTTCAAGGACGGCCATGTGCTGAAGGGCCATTCGATCGATTTCAACCCGTCCAGGCCCACGTTCCATCTGGCCCTGGCCGCCGCGCAGGGCGAGCAGAAGGTCGAGGAGGTCCTTGTCGAGGACCTCAAGGCCCTGTTCTTCGTGAAGGACTTCTCCGGCGACCCGTCGAGGAGCGAGAAGCGGAGCTTCGACCCCGCAGGGCGCTATATCGGCAAGAAGCTGATGGTGAAGTTCCACGACGGGGAGATCCTGGCCGGCACGAGGCAGGCCTTCAATCCCGCTTTTCCCGGCTTCTTCCTCAACCCGGTGGATCCTGAGTCGAACACGATGAGGGCCTTCATAATCAACTCCGCGGTGGTGTCGATCAGCGAGCAGTGACCGGGAGCCCGGCGGCCGGGACCGCGGCCCGGCATGCCGCCCCGTCATCATATTCCGACATGCTCCTTCGCTTCGATCCCGAAAGCATGACCGTGAGGGCGGGCATCCGCGAGCTCATCTCGTATGGATGGCTGCCCGAGCGGCTCGCCGGGAACCCTGAGGATCCCTCGCTCCAGGCACGGTCGGCGGCGCACTACGCCTGGATCAGGGAAGCCTCGGGGGAGTCCTCGCGACGGGAGGTGGCGGTCTCCGCCACGGAGCGGTTCGGCCCCTTCACCTTCGAGATCCAGGGCAGGATCGATCTCCTGGACGAGGACGGCGACGAGGCGACGATCACCGAGGTCAAGACGGTGACCGGATTCGATCCGGATCGCGACCCGGTGATGGAGTACCTCCCCTTCTTCCTGCAGCTCCACTTCTACTTCCTGGCCTTCTCCAGGTCAGGCGCGGCCTCCGGTCTGAGGGAGAGGCTGGTCCTGTTGGACATGGGGGTCTCACCCAGGCGGGTGCGGATCCTGGATGTCGATCCCGCCGATCCCAGGATCGCCTCGGCCTGGATGGACCTGCTCAGGGGAGTGTCGGAGGATCTGGAGAGGGAGGTCCGGATCAGGGAGGCCCAGCGGAAGGGCCTGGAGACCTTCACCTTCCCATGGGAGGACATGAGGCCGGGCCAGGGCGACATGATGGAGGCCTCGGCCTCGGCGGTCGAGGAGGGATCCTGCGCCCTCATCGAGGCCCCGACCGGCACGGGGAAGACCGCGGCCGTCCTCTCCGGGGCTCTGCCGGAGGTGCTCGCCCGGAGGCTGACCCTGTTCTTCCTGACCGCCAAGGACACCCACAAGAAGATCGTCCGCGAGACACTCGAGCGCATGACCGCCGGAGGCCTTCCCGTCAGGGCCATCTTCATAACAGCGCGCGAGAGGATCTGCCTCGCGGGGAACAGGCGTTGCAGGATGGAGGACTGCAGGTACGCCCAGCACTTCGGCTCGGGCGTCCGCGACAACGATCTGCCGGGCCGGCTCCTCGCCGCCGGGATAATCGATCCCGCCGTCCTGCTGGTCGAGGCCGCGTCGGCCGTCGTCTGCCCGTTCGAGCTGAGCCTGCTCCTCAGCCTCTACTGCGACGTGGTCGTCTGCGACTACAACTACGCCTTCGATCCCCATGTGTTCCTGAGGCGCTTCTTCGCCGATCCGGCCACGGCCGCCTCCTGTGCCCTGCTGATAGACGAGGCGGCGAACCTGGTCCCCCGCTCCAGGGAATACTACTCCCCCGGGATGAGGGAATCGACGCTGAAGGCCCTGAAGCCCCTGCCGAAGGAGATGAGGTCCTTCTCGAGGCTGCTCACGCCATGGAGGAAGCTCTTCTCCTCCCTGGAGAGGCAGGCCGTGGACGAGGGCCTGCCCGAGTTCGAGCTGCCCAGGACTCTGGAGCTTCCCGTCATGGAGGACTCCTGGCGGAGGGCCGCCGACAAGGCGCTGGGCAGGATCCCGGACGATCTGATCGAGATGATGTTCGCCATAAACGATTTTGCCAGGCTGAGGGACCAGGCCGATTCCCGGTTCCACCTCCTCTACAGGCGTGAGAAGGGCGATGCGATCGTGCAGTGGTTCTGCACCGACGCATCCAGCTTCCTCGGCGAGAGGATGGGAGCGTGCCGGAGCACTACTGCCTTCTCGGCCACGCTCAAGCCGCAGGATCACTTCAGGCAGGCGCTGGGGATGCCTGACTGGACTGCGATGCTCAGGACGCCGTACCCGTTCCCCCGGGAGAACCTGGGAGTCTGGATCGACGCCCGCGTCGACACCCGGTACAGGTCGAGACAGCGCACGCTCCCGACCCTGGTCGCCAGGATCGCAGGCATCTACGCGACGAGCCCGGGCACCTATCTGGTCTTCTTCCCCTCCTATGAATACATGAGCATGGCGGCGGGACCGCTCGCGGAGCGCGGATTGCCGGTGATGGTGCAGAGGCCCGGGATGTCGCCCCCGGAGAGGACCGAGTTCCTCGGGAGGATCGAGCAGAAGGACGCGCTGGTCCTGACCGTCTCCGGCGGGGTGTTCGCGGAGGGCGTCGACCTGCGCGCCCCGGCGAGGAAGGGCGCGATCGTCGTCGGTCCCTGCCTGCCCTCTCCGGACCTGAGGACCAGGCTGCTCCAGGCCGGCTACGAGGATGACGGCTGCGACGGCTTCTTCACGGCGATGGTCATCCCCGGCATGAACCGGGTCATACAGGCCGCGGGCAGGCTGATCCGCGGCCCGGAGGACAGGGGGGTGCTGGTTCTGATGGACCGCCGGTTCTCCCAGGAGCCCTTCTGGCCTCTCATGCCGGAGCACTGGCTGAGGGACGGCTCGATGCCGCTGCTGGGCGAGGGGATGACGGAGCTTGCGGGATTCTGGGAGCGTGGCGGACGCAGGGATCCGGTGGAGGGCGCCGGCCGGGTGCCTGCGGGGCCGTGAGGATCAGGGGCATGCGATCCCGGATATGGAAACGGCGGCGCCGAAGCGCCGCCGCAACTCTCTCGAGGCTTCAGCTACCCGTTGATCGCCGAGGTGACCGGGGCGGCCTGGACGGCTGCGCTGTCGATGACGGCAGCCGAGTCGGGAACGAGAGTCGAATCGACGGCCGGGACAACCGCGGAATCGGGCTGAACGGCGGTGGAGTCGACCGTGGGGGTGACGACCGCTGTGCTGTCTGCCGGGGTGTTCTGACCGGGCTGGCCGCAGGCCATGCCCAGAGTCATCGCGATGAGCGCCGCGATAACGAAGTACCTCATTGCCATTCTCCTTTCGGACACGTTGCGCAGGATTGGGAACCGTTTTTCTACATATACAGATATGCACCGCCGCAGGACGGTGCAGCACGCAAGGGAATATCCGGTCAAGCAACCGGAGTTGTCAAGTGGTGAATATGGGCAGGATCTTCTTCGTGTTGCAGAAGTGATACTTGGCGATCTCCAGGAGGATGGCGCTGCCATGGATGGCGACCGCCCTGCGTCCCGTATCGTCGGCCCCTGAGGACGAGCCTGCGGGAAGCGCGACTCCGATCGTGTCCGAGAGAGCCCTGAGCTGCCGCATGTACTCGCACCTGGCGAGGATCGAGGCCGCGGCCACCGCAGGATCGGACTCGCCCCTCACCCGCAGGTCCAGCGGGAGCCCCTTCGGCAGCAGGGGTCCGATCCTCTTCTCGGGGCCGAACTTGTCGACCACGACGACTTCCGGGTCGGGACACCGCTCCGCCACGTCGGTTATGGCCCTCGCGTGCATGACGGCAAGCATGTCCAGGCTGTTCCTGCCGGACGCCCGGGCCCTGTCGAAGGCCGAGTTGTACTCCCTCGGCCCCAGAGCCACCACGCTGTACGCCGCGCTGATCTCCATTATGGATGGTGCGAGCTCCACCATGTCGGAATCCTCGAGCCGCTTGGAGTCGACGACTCCCATCCCGGACAGGCGGCGCGCCGCCACCCTGTCGAGGCAGACCGCCGAGACCACGAGCGGGCCGAAATAGTCGCCCTTCCCGGCTTCGTCGCTCCCGATCCAGGGCCTGGACGGAAGTGGTCGCCCCGCTCCACTCAGGCGGCCGATGCCCGATGCCGCCGCGGCCAGCTCGCGGGAACCTCCGGCGTAGACGACGGAGAATCCCCTGGCATCCGAGGAGTGGAGGTTGACGCGACAGGAGGCGGACCCGTCCAGAAGCTCTGCGCGAAGCCCGTTGGAGAGCCGGGAGAGCACCCTCCCGGAGATCCCCTCATCCCTGAGCGCCGCTATCCATGCCGCGGCTGCGGCTTCGAGTGCAGGGAAATCCGTCAATCGGCCTCGAACGGGTCGGGGATGTCCATCACGGTGCCCTCGGTGTAGCTCTCGAGGAGGCAGGCTATCTCGCCGATGACGATCGCGCTCCGCATGAGCACGGGCATGTGGCGGGAGTCGTCCGTCATCCAGACGAGTATCTCGCCCTGCTGGTCGAAGATGCCCTGGGCGGCGAGCCTGGGCTGGACGAGGACGCAGTCGAAGGTCCCCGCGGGCACGCGAACCCTCTCGGACCTGAGCACGGTCACCTCGAGCGGATAGTTGTCGTTGTCGGTGTGGCAGTCCATGACATAGGTCTCGCCGACCTCGAGTGGCAGGGTCCGCGCGTAGTAGAGGCAGCTCAGCACGTCCAGGGCGTGGGGGGGCAGTTCGCACACCCTCTCCCCGGGATCCTCCTCCTCCGGATACAGGGCCGTGCCAGCCTCCTGGTCGAAGAGGACCTGCTCGGAATGAGCGTAATCTCCCTCCTCGAGGCTCTTGTAGAACCGGAGCGTATGGAACTGCACAGCGTCGAGGAGAGCCTCGTTCAGGTCGTTCACCCGGAAGAAGGCGCTGAAGGCCGGATTGGACCTGGCGCTCGCCGAAATCCTCCACGCCATGAGACCTTCGTACTCCTCCGGACCCGTCACCGAGAGCGTCCCGGTCCCCGCCTTCACGATCCCGTACTCGACGCTGAACACGAGCCTCTCGCCCGGACCGAAAGCGTTGTTCTCGACGTATCTGGGGGAATAGTCCCCCGGATCGCCCAGGGCCACGAGGGCCGAAGCCGCCAGGACAAGAGCAGAGATCATCATCCCATCCAATCCATCGGTTGGTGTGCCTCGCATGGATTACCCGCACGATCAGGGCTTGTTCCATCTCCCGGCGTCGGAGAGAAGCTCCATCCAGGCCCTGCCGACGGATTCCGCCGAGTACCTCTCGAGCATCGAGCGCCTGGCGCCCGCCGACAATGCCGCCCTCGCCGGCGGATTGTCCAGCAGCCAGACGGCCTGGGCGGCGAGCGTCCTCCAGTCACCCGGCGGGTGCAGCAGGCCGGTGATCCCGTCCTGCACCATGTCGACGAGCCCGTTCGTGGCCGCCGCGAGGACGGGCAGCCCGCTGGAGAGCATCTCCATGGCCGTCCGCGACACAGCTTCGCTCCCGAGGCTGGTCACGACCCCCAGGGCAGCCCGCGAGTAGAGCTCCTCTATCCTCTCGATCCTCCCGGGGAACTCCACCCTGTCCCCCACGCCGAGCGAGGAGGCCAGCGCGGCCATCTCGTCCAGGGTCCTCTGCGCGGGGGGGCCCGCGATCACGGCCCTGGCGCCGGGCATCGCAGCAAGCGCGCGCAGGAGTGTCTCGTGCCCCTTGACCTCGCTCATCCTGGCCGCCGCGACCAGCAGCCTGCCCTCCGCGCGCCCCCGTGGCCGGAACCTCGCGGTGTCCACCGGGAAGGGCACCACCGCCACGGGCCTTCTCCCGCCCCCGCCGTACCCGGAACAGGCCATGAACTCCGAGGCGAGGACGACCAGATCCGTCCTGGAGGAGACGAGACGGCCGAGCCTCCCCGGCCTGGGCCTCCTGATGTCCGAACGCACCCTGACGACTTTGGCAGGCCCTCCGGCCAGCACTGCGGCAGCCTGGTCCTCCGAGCGGTGTGCGATCACGAAGTCTGGCCTCCAGCGCTTCTCGAGCCGCGCCAGCGAGAGGGCGCCCGGAAGGAATCGGAGGCCGTCCAGCGAGAGCGGCAGGACGCGCAGTCCGCACTCCGCCGCCAGGGAGTGAACCGGGGAGCCGGGCGCGGCGCACAGCGCCACTTCGGCGCCTGCCCCTGCGAGGCACGAAGCCTGCGCCACAGCACCCTCCGCAGTGGCGTTCAGCCATCTGCAGCTGACCAGTACGAGAGCTCTCAGGATCCCACCCTCCGGTTGCCTGACATGCCTGAATATATCCATCGGCTCTGCGGCGCCTCCCTCCGACCCAGGGCGGCGGGATTCCCGGAAGCCTCCCGACAGCAGCCCATGTCGACCGGGAGGGGGAGTGTCAGATCACCTCCAGCTTGCCCATGGTCGAGGACGGCTTGTGAAGGCGGAGCCCCCCGGGCCGGCATCGGGCGCAGCGAGCCCTGGAGGAGGGTCGCCGACACGATCGAGACCTGGATCGGGATCGCAGTCCTCCGGCAGGCCTGTTGATGCATCGATGCGATGGACCATCCACAGATTCGGATCCCTGTATGTCCCTCTGTCGGCCTCCAGGTCGATCTCCAGCGGTTGGAGACCCCCGGGGATGCAGTACGACCCGCTGGCGGGAAACGACAGGCCGGTCCAGGATTCCCACCCGGCGACGGACTCGGTGACCGTCAGCGTGTCCGGTGCGACGGCAAGGATCGATGCGCCCATCCGCCAATGGGTTCTGATCCAGGGATCGACCGGTGCGCCCTCCGCATCCCTCCACCCGGCATAGGCTTCCATGGAGGCCAGCGGCCATCGCTCCTTGAGGACGGGGCGCACGGGGGCGATCAGGCATGTGCAGGAGCGGCGCGACCCGAGAATCTTCATCCGCTCGAGGACGGCCCGGCTGAGCCCCCTTCCCCGCATGTCGGGCCGGACGAGGACCGCGAGCGCAGAGATGGCCCCTGCCACCCTCCCGCTCCGCAGGTCCGCGGAGGCCCTGGCGATGATCTCCTCGATGCGGGAAGGCAGTCCGCCGATCGTGCCGTCCCATGAGAGGGGCACGCAGTGGCCAGCCGCGACAGGTTCTCCTAGAGGATCGAGCAAGGCGGTCTGGAACGAGGGGAACTCCTCGGGGAGCAGATGCCAGCTCCTCACGTCGCCATGGAGCAGGAACCCGGGCCAGCAGGCCTCTCCCAGGCGCTCCAGCCCCGTAAGCAGACCCGGCTGCGCGCGCAGGTCGGAGAATCGCAGCCTCACGGTCATGCGTTCATTCCGGGGAGAGCTTCATCGCAACCAGGATCTCGACGGCGCCTGCGTCCCGCGCCGTCCTGACCTCGAACCTGAGCCCACGCCCCTCGGCATGCACAGGCGCGTTGTCGAGCGCCTTCCTGATGTCTTCCGGAAGCGAGTCCCCTACCGGACTCGAGGCGGCCCTGCCGCCCAGGACGATGCCGGCCAGGAAGAAGCCCCGTGCCGGGATCAGGTAAAGGATGCGCCGCTCCCCCAGCAGGAGCCGGTACGACCAGCCGAACGACCTGCCGGCAAAGGCCCATTTCCCTGCAAGCCCTTCTATTCGCTCCGAGAGACGCCTCTCGATGCCCTCCCACAGATCTGCCGAGCTCCCGAGCACGGACTCGAGATCGTCCCTGCCGGGCGGAGCTCCTGCGTCAGTGAAAGCGCTCAGGGCCAGGATATGCTCCTTCGGTCGAGGAAACGGTCACGCGGCCCTCATGTCCTCGCGGTGGTAGAAAAGCTTCTTCGCGAACTCGGTAGCGAAGACATAGAGGCCTGTCAGCGACACCATGGCGAGCAGGAGCTTCCACGGCAGGGGCACGAATCCCAGGGCGGACGCCCCGGGGGCGTAGGGCAGCACAAGGGTCACCCCGGCGAAGATCAGGGTGCTGATCAGGAGCAGGGAGCCGGGGCGGCTCCTGAAGAAGACGCGGCGGGTCCTCACGACGAGTGCGATCACCAGCTCGGTCATGAGGGATTCCACGAACCAGCCCGTCCTGAACTGCTCCGGCGACGCACGGAAGATCAGGAGGAGGGTGGCGAAGGCCAGGAAGTCGAATGCCGAGCTGACCAGGCCGAAGACCACCATGTAGTCCCTGATGAACCGGGTGTCCCATCGGCGCGGCTTCCTGACCCACTCGGGATCCACGCTGTCCCCGGCCATGGTGGTCGCCGGGATGTCCGAGAGGAAGTTGTTCAGGAGGATCTGGGGCGCCGTCATGGGCAGGAACGGGAGCAGGAGCGAAGCGCCCGCCATGCTGAACATGTTCCCGAAGTTGGCGCTTATCGTCGTCAGTATGTACTTGAGCGTGTTCGAGAAGGTGCGGCGCCCCTCGTCGATGCCGTCTCTCAGGATATCCAGGTCGGCCCGGAGGAGGACGAAGTCCGCCGCCTCCCTTGCGACATCCACCGCCGTGCTCACGGAGATGCCGACATCGGCCGCGTGGAGGGCGGGGGCGTCGTTGATGCCGTCCCCCATGTAGCCTACCACGTGTCCGGTCTTCCGGAGGGCTGCAATTATGCGCTCCTTCTGATTCGGATCCACTTCCGCGAAGATCGCCGTGCGCTCCGCGAGGTGGACCAGGGCCTCGTCCCCCATCGACGAGAGCTCGCTCCCGGTTATCACTCCCGCCGTGGAGAGGCCGACGGCCGCTGCAACGTGGACCGCCACCTCCCGGCTGTCGCCCGTGATCACCTTGAGCTGGACCCCGCGGTCCTCCAGGTCGTGGATCACATTCCCGATCCCCTCCCTGGGAGGATCCAGGAACAGCAGGAAGCCGGCAAAAACCATATCCCTCTCGTCGGAGCGGGAGAACCCCCCGTCGCCGGGGCCGGAATCCCTCGTCGCCACCCCGAGGACGCGATATCCCTGCGCGCTCCAGTCACGGAACCTGGTCAGCAGGAACGCCCGAGCAGCCTCGTCCAGAGGGGCCTCGGCGGCTCCCTCACGAATGCCGGTGCAGAGTCCGAGGACATGTCCGAGGGCGCCCTTCGTGACGATGGTCCTCCGGCCCCCCGTATCCTCGACCACCACGGTCAGACACTTCCGGACGAAGTCGTAGGGGATCTCGTAGATCTTCCTCCAGGCGGAGGTGTCCAGGCCCGCCTTGCCCGCCTGGACCGTGATCGCGGCGTCCAGCGGATTGTCCAGGCCGGTCTGGAATGCGGCGTTGAGGAAGGCCCAGGACAGGACGGCTTCGGATGCTGCACCCTGCGGGTCGGTCGCGCCGTCCAGCCCGACGACGCCCTCGGTGAGCGTTCCCGTCTTGTCCGTGCAGAGGATGTCCATGCTGCCGAAGTTCTCGATGGAGCTCATCCTGCGTACGATTACGCCGTGCCGCGCCATCCTCTGGGCGCCGTGCGAGAGCGTGATGCTGACGATGGCCGGCAGCAGCTCCGGCGTGAGGCCGACCGCGAGGGCCAGCGAGAAGAGGAGCGAATCGATCGCGGGCTTCCCGAGCAGGAAGTTGAAGGAGAGCACTATCACCACCATAACGAGCATGACCTGGGTCAGCAGGCTGCCGAAGCGGTGGATGCCCCGCTCGAACTCCGTCTCGGACGGACGCATGCCGAGGCGATGGGCGATCCCGCCCAGCACAGTGTCCCGGCCCGTCACGACGACCAGCAGGCGGGCTGTCCCGCTGCTCACGCTGGTCCCCATGAATGCGCAGTTGGACCTCTCCGCCAGGCTCGAGACGGCGGGTGCCGCACCCGGCGCCTTCTCGACGGGAAAGGTCTCCCCGGTGAGCGTCGCCTGGCTCACGTACAGGTCGTCGGACTCCAGGAGGATCCCGTCCGCGGGCACGAGGCTTCCGGCGGACAGCTGGAGGACATCCCCCGGGACGATCTCGACGGAGGGGATCGCGAGCAGCCTGCCTCCGCGGTAGACCTGCGACTTCAGGGTGATCTTCGAGCGGAG
>DIAQ01000018.1 GCA_002414865.1 candidate division Hyd24-12 bacterium UBA5074
CAATGGCATGGGCGGCCCAGGCTTCTCGCTTCCCAACGAGCGCAGCCTGGCCGGGTTCAGCAGAGGCGTCGTGGGGATGGCCGACGCCGGTCTGGACACCGGGGGCAGCCAGTTCTTCATCATGCTGGATGACCATGACAGGCTCGACTGCCGTTACACGGCCTTCGGGAAAGTCGTGGGAGGCCTCGAGCGCCTCGACGAGATAACGGTCGGAACACGGATGATCGATGTGGCAACCTCAGTACCGCACGGGCGGCAGGCTCCCTGAAGGGGGCTGAAGGAAGGATGAGCATGGCGAAGAAGATCAGCAGGATCCTGGTCACGGGTGCCGTCGGCCAGATCGGCAGCGAGCTCACGCTTGCCCTGAGAGACAGATACGGAGCCGAGAATGTGGTTGCCACGGGACGCAAGACGGCACCTTCCGGCGCACTGCTGGAGACGGGCCCCTTCTACTACATCGACGTGACGGAGCGCGCCAGCCTCGAGGTCGTAGTTCGCAAGCACGACATCGACGCCATCTTCCACATGGCGGCCATCCTCTCGGCCGTCGGCGAGAAGAACCCGCAGATGTGCTGGAACGTCAATATGAACGGAACCATCAACGTCCTCGAGTGCGCCATGGCCCACGAGATGGCCACGGTGATAATCCCCAGCTCCATCGCCGCATTCGGGCCCGAGACGCCCAGGTTCAACACTCCCCAGGAGACCGTCCTCAAACCCAGGACCATGTACGGCGTCACGAAGGTGGCAGGCGAGCTGCTGTGCGACTACTATGTCCGCAGGTTCGGCGTCGATGTCCGCGGCCTTCGCTATCCCGGCATCATCTCGGCGGAAACCCTGCCGGGCGGCGGCACCACGGATTATGCCGTGGAGATCTACTACAAGGCTGTCGAGCAGGGCTCGTACAAGTGCTTCGTGCGCGACGACACGGCCCTGCCGATGATGTACATGCCGGACTGCATCAAGGCCACACTGGACCTGGCCGAGGCAGACTTCTCGAAGCTCCAGCACCACTCCGACTTCAATGTCGGCGCCATGTCCTTCACGGCAGGCGAGCTCGCGGCCAACATCGCGAAGCACGTCCCCGGCTTCACCTGCGCCTACGAGCCCGACTTCCGCCAGAAGATCGCCGACTCCTGGCCGACCAGCATAGACGATTCCGCGGCCAGGATGGAATGGGGCTGGAAGCCCGCCTGGGACCTGGATGCGATGACGGCCGACATGCTGACGAAGCTCCGTGCCCGCCACGCGAAGGGCGAGCTCTACAAGGGCGCCGCCGCGGAGTAGGACAGGAACACCGGTCAGACCCATGGGGCCGGGGCGGGAATGGCCTGCCCCGGCCCTTGTTTCATGCCAGGTCGCCAGGATCGCTCTGACATTGGCTCCCGGGACGGACCGTTGGCCGCGCAGCGGTCGGCAGTCCTGCCCTGGAGCTCGCTTTGCGAACTTGGCGATCCTGGCGTGCAGGCGGGGAATGATGCCCTAAAGGTGCCTCGCCAGCACAACGACGCCTGACGACTCCCGGACTTCGCCGTCGGTGCCCTCCGCGCGCAGCCTGACGATGTAGCGGCCCACCGACAGCCGTCCGCCATCGTTGTCGAGGCCATCCCAGGAGAAGACCGGGTTCTGGCCGTATCCCCCGGTTGTGTCGAGCGTCCGCACGAGCCTGCCCTGCACATTGTAGACTTCGAGGAGGATCTCCGCGGGCTCTGTCGGGAGGCAGAGCTCGATCTGGAGGACATCGTCGAACCCGTCGCCGTCGGGCGAGAAGGGATCGGGCGAGAACGACAGGAGCGGACCGCCCGGCGATCCGCCCGCCATGCTGTTGGCCGTGCCGGGAGTCCCCCCGGTCGCGCAGGGCGCCCAGCTCGATGCGAAGTGGCCCTCGAGCGCCGGAGCGATCCTCTCCAGGCTGGTGCCTCCTCCTCCGCCCCAGGAATCGTCGTATGGAACCCAGTCGGCCGTCTGGCCGCCCGGCATCAGCAGCCTGATGTCGTCGGCCCAGGTTTCGCCGGACTGCGTCTGGTCGTTCAGGACGAGCCAGTCAGGCGGTTGCAGAACCTGGCAGGAGGCCTCCGGCCAGAGATCCAGGAAAGCAGCCGAGTCGGAGGTCACGATCGCATACGCTCCGGATGCCAGCTCGGGGGCCTGGTCGGACAAGGAGGTCGAATCGTTGGAGTCGCACCAGATGTACTGGGACAGGTCACGAGCCTGGGACGCGCCGTTGTAGAGCTCGAACCACTCGGGCCAGGCCGGGAGGGGCGAGTACATCATCTCGTTGATCACAAGGTCGAGAGGCCTGTTCCAGACTGTCTCCAGCGTGTCGTCGGACTGGAGGGTGTCGCCTGCGCACGAGATGCAGGCGATCACCGGCACGACTCCGCCACTCGCGATCCATGCGGCCTCGATGACAAGCGTCTCACCCGGCACGGGAGAGGAGGGCTGCTGCTCCAGGATGATCTCGCCTTCGCCGGGCGTGCCCGAGAGGTCGGCATCCCCGAAGACGAGCAGGCTCAGAGCGCCTGCCGCCAGGCTGTCGGTCCCGGTGTTCGAGAGCGACACACCGATAGCGGCCTGACAACCTTCCGCTCCGCGGGGAGGCTCGACCGTGACAAGGCTGACCGTCATCGAGACGCCTGCCTGGATGCCCTGCGGAGGGCTGCCCGGCGTGGGGTCCCCCGTGGCCCAGCTGGACTCGAGGTCGGGCAGCGAGGGCAGCACCCTCGACACCGTCAAGCCCTGCCCGGGGTCGAAGGGGATTCCGTCGAGGCCGTCGTCGTCGCACAGGAGAGGATCGTCCGAGAGAACCGGGGTGCCGTATGTGGACAGCACATCGTCGACCAGCGTCCCCGCTGCGGAGTAGAAGACCAGCGGATCGTTTCCGGACAGTCCATCACCGAGGGTGGTGTTCGCCACACCGAGGATGATCGCCCCTGCGGGGAAGTCGTAGGGCTGTGCGCCTGCGGCATACTCCGGGTCGAGCAGGACTGCGTAACAGCCGGAGGCGATGTACTCTCCCGGCTGGGCGTCGGGATCCTGCAGGCTGCCGCCGCTCCAGGGCGAGATGATGTCCAGAGCGTCGCCGTCGGTCATCCCACAGCCCGTGAGATGGAACACGCCCGGCCCCGCGAAGAAGAATTCCACGAACTCGTCACAGTCCTCGTCGAAGGGATTGGCGCAGACCTCTGTGATGGATGGGCCGTCAGGCGAGCCGGATACGAACGGCACCAGGGCGGTGTTGTCCGAATCGTCGGAGTCATCGGCATGGAAGACAGTGGCCCCGGCAAGCCAGAAGCCCTCCTGGGCGGTTGTGATGAAGGTGAGCGTGTCTGCGCCTCCGGGCTCGAGGGTGCCCGATGAGACGACGAGAAGGATCTCAGGAGCGTCGGCCGAGGAGTCGGCGTCGTTGTCGAGGAAGAATGTGACCTCGGAGCCTTCGAGTGCCATCGATCCGGTGTTGGAGATGCATGCTGCAAGCTCGTACTGCGCTTCGGGAGACGGGGCGGACGGAGTGACCGTGAGCCAAGACAGCTCGACCGAGGCAGAATCGGACTGCTGCTCGACGAGGCCTGGTGAGCCCCCTTCCGAAAGGGATGCCTGCCAGTTGAATACGGCGTCTGGGCCGTTCACGAAGATGCGCTGGACGCTGTAGCCGTCGCCCGGGTCGAACGGGATGCCGTCGAGCAGGTCATCGTCGCGCTCCTGCCAGATATCGGAAGGGACAGGGGTGCCGTATGTGGAGATCGCGTTGCTGTCAGCCGTACCGGCTGCCTCGAAGAGGGTCATCGGGTCGGTCGAGGCTGCGAGTCCGTTGCAGATGGAGGCGTCGCCGGTTGTCAGGATCAGCGTGCCGGGAGCCATGGAGGGGTATGCTGGGGACACCGGGTAGTCGAGCTCGAAAACGAGCGCGCACGCCCCGGGGGCGAGGACCGTCGTGCCGGTGATCATCCCGGGATGCGGGAAGACTCCGTGAACCGATTCGACCCAGGCCTCGAGCTGGTCGAGGGCGTCGCCATCGCAGAGTGACCAGCCCGAGAGATCCACGCTGTCCGCGGAGTTGTTGAAGATCTCGACGAACTCGGCCGAGGATTCGAGCAGGGGATCGGCCATGACCTCCGAGACGACCGGAAGGCCCTGCAACGTTATCAGGAGGAGGGGAAGCGCCATCGCACTCTCAGTTTACTCGAAGGCCGGAATCTGTCAAGACCGCAGGGCAGAGCATAGGCAATCGACACCTGCGAGAGTCCTGACCGGACCTCTCGTGATCAGGGTCTGCGATCCCTCAATGGAGCTGCTTGGCGATCCTGGCGTCCTGGCGAGAGGTATTGCCGCCTGCCGGCGCCCGTGAGTCTGTCAGTCCGTCTGGATCTCGAAGGAGACCGTCACAGAGCTGTTCACGGTGAACGAGCCTGGCGTGACCGGCGGGGCGGACTCCCCGTATCCGGCACGGTAGTTCATCTGGGCGGTATCGATCAGACCGGTCGAGCCGGTGTACTCCGAGACGCTCACCGGGCCGCCGATCCTCACTCCGAGGCCTTCGGCGATGGCCGTTGCCTTCTGCGAGGCATCGGCGAGGGCCGCCGCTCTGGCCTCGGTCAGCAGGGCCGACTGGTCCTCGACACCGAAGCTCACGCTGCTGACGCTGTTCACGCCGGCGCCCACCACACCTGCGAGCACCTCGCCGACCTTCGACACATCCCTGACATCGACGCTTTCGT
>DIAQ01000049.1 GCA_002414865.1 candidate division Hyd24-12 bacterium UBA5074
CCCTTGGTCCTGTCCCAGAGCTGGTCGGGCACCACGAAGTCGCGGGGGGGTATCTTCTCCTTGAGGCTCCCGACGGCGGAGACGGAGATGAGCTTCCTGACGCCTGTCTTCTTCATCGCATAGATGTTGGCGGCATATGGCACCTCGGAGGGCGTGAACACATGGCCCTCGCCGTGCCGCGCGAGAAAGGCCAGAGGGACGCCCTGGAGCCTGGCGAGCACGATCGGGCCTGAAGGGCGCCCCCAGGGCGTATCCATCTCGACCGCGCCCTCGTGCTCGACGCCTTCGAGCGTGTAGACGCCCGTGCCGCCTATTATCCCGATGCGCTCATCCATTATCTTCCTCCCGGGAAGCCTCGTGTGCAGGACGGTTTTCTGCAATATAGCCCAGTCCGCTCGAAAGGATATCGCAATGCCAGGTCAGTTGCAGTCGCTCACCGGCATGACGCCGGAGGAGCTCTCCTCACGCCTCGCAGCGATGGGGCAGCCCGCCTGGCGCACGAGGCAGGTCTTCACATGGGTGCATGCGAGGCTCGTAACCGGATTCGACGGCATGACCGATCTGCCTGCCGCCCTGCGGAAGTCCCTCGCCGAGGAGATGATCTTCACCGTCCCCGAGGTGCGGGAGCGGGCCCAGTCCCCCGACGGAGCCCGCAGGCTCCTGCTGGAGCTCCGCGACGGCCTCCCGGTCGAGGCGGTGCTGATCCCCGGCTCGAAGAGGATCACGGCGTGCCTCTCGTCGCAGATCGGCTGCCCCTTGAGGTGCAGCATCTGCCGCACCGGACTCGCCGGCTTCAGGCGCAACCTGTCGAGCGACGAGATAGTCGCCCAGTTCCAGGCCCTCCAGCGGGACTGCTCGCCCGACAGGATCAGCAATGCCGTCTTCATGGGGATGGGCGAGCCGCTCCTCAACTTCGCCGCCGTGAGGGACGCCATGGCCGTCCTGACCTCTCCGTGGGGAGTGGGTATGGGAACCCGCCACATCACAGTGTCCACGGTCGGCATACCCGCGGGCATAGACAAGCTGGCGCAGCTGCCGGGGCAGACAGGCCTCGCGGTGTCGCTTCACAGCGCTGTGGAGGCCACCCGTCTCCTGCTCGTGCCGGCGTCCAGGGAGTGGGGGCTGAGGGAGCTGCATTCGGCAATACGCAGATACTCCTCCTCGGTCAACCGCTCCGTCACGCTCGAGTACTGCCTCGTGGAGGGGGTCAACGACTCGACCGGGGAGAGGGATGCCCTCACGAGATTTGCGCGGGGCCTCGACTGCAAGGTCAATATCATAGCTTACAATGAGATAGAAGGCCTGAAGTGGAAGCGCCCGACCACGGCGGCGCTGCGCCGGTTCGTCTCCGAGCTGCGCTCGGCCGGCGTCAACGCCTTCGAGAGGCAGTCTCGCGGAGGCTCGGTGCAGGGTGCCTGCGGACAGCTCGGAGGACCCCTGCTGGCGGCCCCTCAGGGGACGAAGGAGAGGAGCGCCCCGACGGAGAGGCCCGAGAGGTCGTCCTCGCCTGCCAGATCCTTGCCCAGGGGCATCCACTCCGGCGCGAAGAAGACGTCCACGTAGCTGGTCCCGCCGACGCGGATCCTGGCGCCCAGCTCGGCCGCGAGCCTCCCGCCCCCGGCCGTCCTCCCGTCGCCCTCCACGGGGGAGTCCCAGGCCACGAAGCCGCCGGCGGAGAGGCCGACGAACGGCTCGAGCCCACGGGGTCCCGCAAACCTCCTGTAGAGGGGATAGGCTCTGTACCCCAGCTCGAAGGGGACGCAGGAGACGCCGTCCCAGGCTTCGTTGTCGCTTGCGGCGTGCCTGTAGCCGCTCCTGAGGAAGATGCAGTCCTGCTCGAACATCGGAATCTGCAGCCCCGCGACGATGGCGGGTCCGGCCGAGAGGGTCGTCTCGAAATCCGACCCGGTGGGCACCCATGCACCTGCGCCGAAGACCAGCTCCAGATCGCTCCTGTCCGTCGCGCCGGACACGGACGCGGCGGCGGCTAGAACAAGCAGCAGCTTCACGGCATCGCCTCCCGTCAGTACTCTATGCCCTTACGGGCCGGCATCTCCCCGTCCGAAAAGTAATGCTTCACCTCGACCATCTCGGTGACCAGGTCGGCGGCCTCGATGATCGCCGGAGTCGCTCCCCTGCCCGTCAGGACCAGCTCGACGGACCGGGGGCAGCCTCTCGCCAGACCGACGACCTCCGCCTCGGTGATCAGCCCCAGGCTCACGGCCACGCAGATCTCGTCCGCCACGACCATTCCGAAGCCGCCGGACAGGATGGAAGCCCTGATCCTGCCGAGGCCTTCCATCGCCTTCCTGCCGTCCTCCTCTGAAGGACCGCCCCGCCCCACGAAGTCCCCGGTTCCGTACTGCTCGATCTCGATCAATCCCGGGAAGCGCAGCGGCAGACATAGTTCAGAGGTTTCGGTACCTTTCAGGAACTGCCCGATCAGCACTCTGATACCGGCGCAGGCGGCCCTGGCCGAGAGCCCGAGCGCGGCGGTGGTCTTCCCCTTGCCGTTGCCGGTGTAGACGTGGACCATCAGGGCCGCCCGCCTCCACCTTCGGAGTTGTGCCCGGTCCTCAGGGCCTGGCCGAGCGCCGACGCCAGATCCTCGACCCTGTATGGCTTTGCCACCCCTCCGTCGAATCCGTAGAGCGCGGGGTTGCTCATGACGGCGTTCGTGGAATAGCCGCTCGAGACGACGGCCGGTATGGAGGGATCTATCTCCCGCAGCCTCTTCAGAGTCTCGACGCCGCCGGGGCCTCCCGGCATCGTGAGGTCGAGCACTATTGCGCTGAACGGCTTTGCCGCGTCCATGGCGGCCTTCATCTTCTCCTCGGCCTCGGCGCAGTCGGCGGCGGTATCGGTCCTGTAACCGATCGACCTGAGCATGGCGGCCGCCACTCCGAGCACCATCTCGTCGTCGTCCACAACCATCACCCTGCCGCAGCCCGACAGATCGGGCAGGTCTCCCTGGTCGGCCTCCTCCGGGGAGTCGCCGCCGGAGGCGGGCAGGTAGATGTGGAAGGTGGTTCCCCTGCCTACCTCGGAATCGACGAGTATCTGCCCCCCGTGGCGGGCGATGATCGAGTAGCACGCGGCGAGGCCCAGGCCGATGCCGTCAGGCCTCGTCGTGAAGTAGGGATCGAAGATCCGCTCGAGGTTCTCGGGCGGGATCCCGGGACCCTCGTCGGCCACCGTGACGTGCACATACAGCCCCGCCGAGAGCGGGGGGGCGTCGGAGACCAGCTCCAGGTTCGAGGCGGCGAGGATGATCAGTCCTCCGGAGGTCATCGCCTGGCTCGCGTTCATGACGATGTTGGTGATGACCTGCGAGAGGAGGCCTTCGTCCACCTCGACCTGCGCCAGGTTACGCCTGATCCTGAACTCGCACCTGCAGCGCCCTCCGGCCAGCACGAACTCGGCGGAATCGCGGATGGTCCCTCTTATGTCCGTCAGCTTCTTGACCGGCTCGCCTCCGCGGGAGAAGGTCAGGAGCTGGTGGGTCAGCGCACGGGCCCTGAAGGAGGCCTTCTCGGCGTCGTCGAGCCTGCGGGCGAGCTCGTCGGAGTCGTCCACGGACATCCTCGCGAGGCTGATGTTGCCCAGGATGCCCGTGAGCAGATTGTTGAAGTCGTGGGCGATGCCCCCCGCCAGCAGGCCGAGGGACTCCAGCTTCTGGGCGTGCAGCGCGCTGCTCTCCGCCTTCCTCTGCTCCGTGACGTCCCTGTAGAGCCAGAGGTGGCCCAGCTTCTCGGCCCCGAGGGCGATGGGCACGTAGTCGCGCTCCAGGATCAGGCCGCTCCTGAGGATCATCTCCTGACCCCTCACCGAGGCTCCGGCCTCCATCACCTCGAGGCTGCCCTTCGTGAACTCCCCGGGATCGCTGAAGAGCCCGCCCATCGCAGCCGAGACCTCGGGGAGGCTGCGACCCAGGATGTCGGACGGGGAGGGCAGGCCGAACAGCGTGCAGAGGGCGCTGTTCGCATAGAGAACCGTCCCGTCGCCGCTCTCGGCGAGCACTCCGACGGAGAGGTTGTCGATCAGCGCGGCATACTGCGCCATGTTGTTGCGAAGCTGTTTCTCGAACTCGCGTCTCAGGATGGCCGCCCCGAGAATGTCGGCGGCCGCCCTCAGGGCCTCCGTCTCGATGCTGGACCAGTTCCTCTCGCCTGCGAAGTCCTCGAATCCCAGCAGGCCCCAGAGCTGTGCGCCCCTGAAGACCGGGACGGCGACGCCCGAGAGCACCCCCCTGGCGGCGAGCTCGTCGGGAACTGGGATTCCCGGAACCGAGGCGGCGAAGGAGACGATCTCGTTACGGAACAGCGTGTCGTGCCATTGTTCGATGGGGACGGCCGGGGCCGGGCCGGGAACCGAGAAGGCCTGCCTCGAGCACCATTCACACAGCATCTCGGATCCGGGCGCGCCGGGGGTCCTGCGGACGATGCAGGCTCTGCCGGATTCGGATGCGAGGCCGAGCTTCTCCAGCACGGGGAGTATCTCGGACTCCCAGTTCCCGGACCTCAGGAACCTGTCCGCGGCGAAGCTGACAGCCTCGAGGATCTTCCCGCGCCTCTCGAGGGCCTTCCTGGACGCCTCCTGGGCCGTGATGTCGAGGCCGATGCCGGCCAGCCCCGAAGACCTGCCGTACTGGTCGCGCAGGACGGAGAAGGACCAGGAGACAAGCCGCCTGCCCGACTGGGCCTGCAGCTCGTTGACACCCTCGAAGCTGCCCCCGGTGGAGAGCAGCTCCTCCATGTAGTGCCGGAGCGTGGGGCGGGTCTCCTCGGGGATGCAGGCCTCGACGAAGTCCGCCCCCATGATCTCCTGGAAGGACCTGCCGAGCAGGTCCAGGAGGAAGCTGTTGGCGAAGGCGATCCGTCCCCTCGCGTCCAGCATGACCGCAATCGCGCCCGCGTGCTGCAGGAAGTCCCTGAACTGCTCTCCCGTCCGCTTCTGGGCGCTGGCGTCCCTGTAGATGGAGACCACGCCGATCTGCTGCCTGCCGTATTGGATGGGATATGCGATGAGCGATACCGGGATGGTGCGGCCGTCCTTGTGCATCCGGAGCGCTTCGGAATGGACGGCCTCGCCCGAGAGGACCCTGGCGGAGATGGAGCTGGCCTCGGCGGAAAGGCCGCCCGGCGCCACGAGCTCGTTGATGAGCTTCCCGCGCGCCTCCTCGCTCGGGTAGCCGAACAGCTCCGTGAAGCCGCGGCTCGTCTCGAGCACCCTGTCCTCGTTGTCCACGACCGCCATGGCGTCGGGAGAGCCTTCGAAGAGCTGCCTGAGGAAGCTCCCCTCCAGCGGCAGCACGGTGCGCGCGAGCTGCGAAGGGCTCATGGCATCCGATTCGAGCTCGCCCTCGGCCTCCCGGATGCGGTCGATCAACCTGGATGTCTTTGCTTCGTCGCGCTTTGCGGCAGTCAAACTCTCCCCCGCGGAAGTGGCCGGCTCAATGGCATCTATTCTAGGCGGGGGCAGGAGGTTTCACAAGAGAGCGAAGTGCCGGCCGGCGCGGCCCTGCCGGGGCTCCGCCGTCAGGCGCTCCGGTACTGGAGGAGATAGAGGTTGTAGTAGAAGCCGCGCTTCGCGAGCAGCTGCTGGTGATTGCCGCGCTCCACGATCCTGCCGTCGTCCAGGACGAGGATCTCGTCGGCCTTCTGGATCGTGCTGAGCCTGTGGGCGATGATGATGCTGGTGCGGCCCTCCATGAGCGTTACGATGGCCTTCTGGATGAGCTGCTCGGTCGCGGGGTCCACGCTGCTCGTGGCTTCGTCGAGTATCAGCACCCTGGGATCGTGGGCGAGGGCCCTGGCAAAGCAGATCAGCTGCTTCTGCCCGGTCGAGAGGGTTGCGCCGCGCTCGGCCATCACCTCGTCGAAGCCGTTGGGCAGCTTCTCTATGAATTCGCGAGCCTGCACCATCTCGGCGGCGGCGAGGACCTTCTCGCGCGGCATCCGGGCCCCCAGCCTGATGTTCTCGTCGACGGTCCTGCTGAAGATGAAGGCGTCCTGGAGGACTATCGCCATGTTGTCGCGCAGGGCCGGGAATCTGAGATTGCGGATGTCTATGCCGTCCATCTTTATCGAGCCGGCGTCGGGGTCGTAGAAGCGGCACAGCAGGTTGAGGATGGAGGTCTTCCCGGCACCCGTCGCCCCCACGATTGCGACGCTCCTGCCAGGCTCGACCGAGAACGAGACGCCCTTGAGGACCTGCTTCTCGGGCACATAGGAGAAATGGACGCCCTCGAACTCGACCCTGCCCGCCACCTCCTGCGGAAGCACCGCCCCGGTGTTCTCGCGGACCACCGGCTCGGTGTCCATGATGGCGAACACCCTCTCGGCCGAGGACATCGCGCTCTGCATGATGTTGTACTTCTCGCTCATGTCGGCCACGGGGCTGAACATCTGCCTGACGTAGCTGATGAACGCCACGAGGGCTCCGAGGGTCAGCGAGCCGGCCAGCACGCCGAAGCCTCCGTAGATGATGACGACGGCCACGCCCGCGGTGGCGATGACCTCTATGAGCGGGCGGAAGATCCCGAAGATGACGATCTGCCGCATGTTCGCCTGGAAGTACGAGCTGTTCATGCCTGCGAACCTCTCGCGCTGAGCCCGTTCCCTCCTGAAGATCTGGATGATCTTCACCCCCGAGAGGTCCTCCGCGAGAAATGCGTTGAGCCCCGCCAGGAACCTGCGCGACTCCCGGTAGGCCCCGCGGGCCTTGCGGCGGTATACGACGGAGATGACCACGAACAGCGGCATCACCACGAGCGAGATGAGGGCGAGCCTGGAGTTGAGGGCGAAGAGGATGCTGATGGTGCCTGCCAGCAGCAGGATGTCCTTCACGAGGTTGACGAGGACGGCGCTGAACATCTCGTTGAGGGCTTCTATGTCGTTCGTCACCCGCGTGACCAGGCGGCCAACGGGGTTCCTGTCGAAGAACCCCAGAGACAGCTTCTCGATGTGGCGGAAGAGTGCCGTCCGCAGGTCGTACATCGACCTCTGGCCCGCGATCTGCAGGGTGAGCACGTGTCCGTAACCGGCTCCCAGACCGAGCAGTATCAGCAGTCCGGCCAGGAGGGCCAGATTCGTGATCCCCTTCAGGTCGCCGCCCCTTATCCTCACGAGCGTGGCAGGCGGCACAGACGAGAGGCTCCTCTCGGGCACCAGCCACTCGTCCCCGATCACGGTTCCGACACCATCCCGGGCCTCTGATGCTGGGAAGCGGTAGAAAGTGCCGGAGTCGAGCCTCCCGCCATGGACGAGGAGGCTCCGGAAGACCGGATCGAGCTTCTCGAGGGAGGCC
>DIAQ01000044.1 GCA_002414865.1 candidate division Hyd24-12 bacterium UBA5074
TGCCGGGGACGAAGAGCATCACGAGAACGGCGGCGACCGACAATCCCAGGGCGATGTGGACGGGGAGGTCCATGGTGGAGGTGTCCATGAAGGGGAGCGACACGAGGGCGAGGGCGCAGACCGAGACCATCAGATAGATGTTCTCCAAGGCGATGGCGCCCAGGGCCAGCGCGGGCCCCGTGCCCAGGGTGCGGAGGAAGGTGATCCTGCCTATGAACATCCAGAACTTGCCCGGTATGTAGCTTCCCATCAGTGACTCGTACCAGTTCCGCCTCACGGCGCCGCTGTCGGGGGCCCGGATGCCGAGGGCCCTGAGGATCCTCTCCCAGGAGCACGGGGCGAGACGTTGACTGATGAGGGCGGACAGGACGGAGAGGACCAGCAGGGGCCACTTCCCGGCGAGGCTGAGACCCGAGAAGAACTCCTGCAGGATCGGGCTCCACCTGGGGAGGACATAGAAGATCGCGAAGGCGACGGCCGCCGCGAGCAGGATCGCGCTGACCCAGAGGTTCAGGGCCTGGAGGCGCTTCCTCTCCCTCAAGAGACCTTCTTCCGCCGCCCGAGCAGGTCGGCCGCCGCGAGTGCGCAGGCGGCGACCGCGGAGCAGATGCTCAGCGCAAGACCCGTGGACACGTCGCCGGAATCGAATACGAACGAGACCAGATGCTCTCCCGCCGGCACCGCCACGGCCCTCTGCCAGTAGTTGGCCCTGAGGAGCCCGGCGGGGCGGCCGTCGACGAACGCCCTCCACCTCGGGTACCATGTGTCCGCGAGCACGAGGACGGAAGGCTCCGAGAGCCTGGCCCTCACCGCCACGGACTCCGGCAGGTCGGCGACTATCTCCGCCGAGGCCTCGAGGGAGGAGGTGGGTCTCGCGAGCCCGGGATCCGAGTCCAGGACCGACATCGCCTGCTGGTCGTAACCGGCGGTTATGGCCTGCAGGGCCTGGTCCTCGCCGGCTACGACCCACGCCGAGGTGACGAATGCGCGGGGGAGAGGGCCTTCCGGCAGGAGGGCCCCGGCCGAGTCGGGGTCCATGCCGGACTGGACGAGCTGTCCGAGTATCTCCCCCCTGACCTGGGAATAGGTCATGGGGACGGAGTCGTCCAGCACGGTCCACGCGGTCATCCTCGCCGCAAGGATGCCACCCGACGAAAGCGCCTGCATCATGCCCTCGGTCACCTGCGGCTTCGCCGCATGATAGCCCGCCACGCTCCGGATCCCCGAGCACATGAGGTCGTTGCCCCCGGGAAGGACCCTACCGCCGCCCGCAAGTGCCGCGAGATCGGGCCTGCCTCCCACGGCATCCCGTATCCCGGAAGCCGGGAGCAGCACCTGGAAGTCCCTGTCCACCGGTATCAGCTCGACGGCGGCCAGCAGGCACAGGCCCGCCGCCACAGCCGGTGCGGAGCCCTTCCGCCTCGGGGCCGCCCACGCCCCGGCCGCCACCAGGGCGAGCGCCGCCCCCGCCTTCAGGAAGTCGCTCCGGATCATGTCCTCGCGAACCTGGACGACCCCCTGGAGGACTGCCCGGCCGCCGGGTGCGGGCGAGGAGGAGAGGGAGCCGGAGGCGATGCCCGGGGCCAGCAGCGACATTGCCACGAACGCCGCTGAGGCAGCCGCCGGAATCCGCCAGATCTTCCTGCCGGAGCGTAGAAGGGCGTCGAGGCCGAGGCCCGAAGCCAGCGCGAGCGAGGAAGTCGTCAGGAACGCCGCCATATGGGGCGCCCTGAGCTTCCTGAACACCGGGGCCACGGCATAGAGGACGCGGTAGACAGGAGTGTACCCTCCCCAGGAGACGAGAAGCCCCGCCGCGGCGAGCACGAGGAGCGGCACGCGCGCCCGCGGGCCTCCGGAGGCCAGACCGAGGATCGCCAGGAAGAACACCGACACTCCGAGGAACTCGCTCGAGAGTCTCAGCCCGAGCCTGCCCCAGTAGACGGGCACTCCCGCGACCTGCGAGTCGGGGAATCCGTGCCGGTAGCCGTAGAGGTGCGGCAGGATCATCGTGAGTGACTCCTCGGGCGGGAGCGAGTAGCTTGCCGCCTGATCCTGCGACAGGTCCGAGCCGCGCGTGGAGTAGCGGGAGAAGTTGTAGCCCGGGAGCAGCTGGACGGCTCCGATGCCTGCGCCGAGGAGGAGCATCGCCGCCAGCGCGCAGGCCGAGAGGGCCAGGGGTCGCAGAGGCCTCCTGTCGAGCAGCGCCTGCACGAGGAGCCATGTGGCCGATGCCATCGCCGAGTAGAGAAGCATCTGGGGATGGCTGGAGAGGGCCATCATCCCGAAGCAGAAGCCCCCGAGGGCGACGAAGGAGAGCCTGCGCGCGGTCCGCCATCTCTCACAGGCGTACAGGAGCAGGGGGAGATAGCTCCAGCAGATGATCTTGCTCCCGTGCCCCGCATAGAAGAGCGTGTTGCTCCAGCAGGTGGCGGCGAATGCCACGGTTCCGAGCCAGCGCCCGGGCCTTCCCGCCCCGGCCGCCCCGAGGAAGAGCCATGCGAACAGCCCTCCGAGGAACATGTGCGCCGGGAAGGTGAACCTTATCGTGGCCTCCGCCCCGGCCAGGAGCATGGGCAGGCCCCTGAGCGGATAGAAGACGGGCGCGGAGAAGGACGAGAAAAAGGGCACGCCGCAGAAGATCAGAGGATTCCAGTGCGGGATCCTGCCGTCCCGCAGCGCCTGCATCGTGAAGTCGAAGAACGGATAACCCTGGTGGATGGTATCGCTCATCTCCCCGCCGGGGAGCCCGGGGCCGGTGAAGACGGGCCAGTAGGCCGCCAGTACGAGGGCCCCGAGGACAAGGGGCAACATCAGTTTGTCAGACTTGAGGATGCGCGGCATTCCGCCCCCCGTCCTTTCCTGAAAAGCGGAAGAAGGCAAGCGCCGAGACAAGCTCGATGACCGCCATGAGGACGGTCTGGCCGAGGGGCGCCGCGACGACTGGCGCGATCATGCTCTGATCGGCCACGAGGGCGCCTGTGACGTCCTCCCGCACCCCCGTGAC
>DIAQ01000092.1:0-592 GCA_002414865.1 candidate division Hyd24-12 bacterium UBA5074
AAGATAACCCGGCGGGCTCTTCGCGGAAACGGAGGAATTTGCAGCGTCAGCCGGCTGGAGTAGGATATCTCCCCGCGGCCGGGAGCCGCGTGCGAGTCGGACTGGAGGTCTTCGGGATGAGAAGGATCGCCATCGTGATTCCTGCCTGCCTGGTTCTTGCCTGCGGAGGCTCGGCTCCACCGTCGGAGGTGCCTCAGGTTCCGGACACGCTGTTCCTCGATCCGGTGGACACCGTCGGAGTGGAATCAGGCGACAGCAACTACGTTTTCGCGATGATCTGGCAGGCGAGGATCGATGCTCTGGGAAGGCTTCTCGTACTGGACAACCAGGTCTGCAATGTGCGGGCTTATTCGGCCGATGGAACCTGGCTCGCGACCGCAGGCGGAAGGGGCAGCGGGCCCGGGGAGCTGCAGTTCCCGATCGGCATGGCGAGTCTGAGCGACGGCGGTATCGCGATCGTCGACCCGCTTTCGGGAAGCGTGGCCCTCTATGACTCCGGTCTCGTCTACGAGAGGTCCCTGACAGGCTTCTTCCCTGCGCCGCCGATGCGTCTTGCCGGAGCCGATTCGGGCTCGTTCGTCGCCCTCCAGCC
>DIAQ01000092.1:950-4912 GCA_002414865.1 candidate division Hyd24-12 bacterium UBA5074
TGCCGGTGGAGAGTGGAGAGGGGCTGCGGCTGCAGGGGCCGGAGTACGTTCTCGACGGCTCACCCGACGGCCGCGTCGCGATCGCGCTCTCTTCGCCCGACCTGTACAGGATCGAGTGCTTCGGCAGGGACGGGCTTGCGCTCTTCACGATCGAGGAGGACTGGGAGCCCGTGGCGAAGACCGAGGAGGAGCTGGCCGCGGGGATGAGCGCAGTTGCCATCAGCATAGAAAACGGCAACGCCTCTGCGGAGACCCGCACGGTGGAGGACACCGAGCCTTATCATGTCGCGATCTCTGACGTCTTCTTCGGCCCGGACGGCGAGCTCTGGGTCAGGATAGGCGGCGGGAGCATCCCGACCTTCAGGAGGTATGACCGCGAAGGAACGCCGCTGGGCGTGGCCCTGATACCCGCCCTGGATTCCTCGTCGGGCGGTTCATGGGACGTCTCGGTGAGCCCCTACGGAGTGGCGGCCTGGGACATGGACCCCGAGGCATATCCCTCCGTGGTGAGGCTCGTCGCCAGGAACTGACGCCCCGCCGGGTCGCGCCCCCTATCTGAGAAGCATGACCGTCGCGGTCCCGGCGAGCCCCGGCCCCTCCACGCTGATGGCGTACATTCCTGACGGGAGGGCCTCTCCACGATCGTCCGACCCATCCCAGACCAGTGTGCTGCCGCCCGCAGGCAGCTCGGCCGACCGGAGCTCGCGCACCTGCCTTCCCGAAAGGTCGAAGATCCGTGCGACCGCCATTCCGGGCTGCCCGAGAACAATTTCCAGATGCACGGCGGAGGAGAACGGGTTCGGGGAGACCGAGAGAGCACGCGGACCCGGCCCCGGCTGGCTGGAGACTCCTGTCCCGTCGTGCTCCCAGAGCCTCATCGTGACCTCGGCCAGCGTGGCCGCGCCCTGGTGCCCGTATCCCGTGAACACTGCGAAATAGTCCTGCTGGGCCGACGGCGTATGGAACCAGATGTCGGCGGCGGGAAGCGCATCCTGGACCTCGTAGCCCGTGAACGGCTGGCCGTCCAGGTAGAGCAGGAGGTTGGCGGGGTCGGCGAAGAAGAAGCCGAGCGTTCCGTCGGTCATGTGCTCGGAGTAGAAGCTGATGGGGGAGGCGTAGAAGTCGCGGCCCAGCATGAGGTCCCACGGCAGCTCATAGTCGACCTCCAGCAGGTACTTCGATACGGTTCCCGAGGCGTCCTCCGATATCTGGAGCTGGGGCATGGGGGTCGTGGTCATCCATTCCCAGTAGTAGTGCTGGTCGGCGACGCTGTTCGAGATGATCTGGTAATATCCGGAGGCAGGGTAGTTGCCCAGCCGGGTGGCGACGCTCACATAGTAGTTCTGGTTGTCACCCAGCTCGAAGACGATCTCCCCGTTCCTGTCGGTCTCCCCCCAGGTACCCCGGTAGAGCGTGCTCGTCTGCCAGCCCTCGCTGGCTATCGAGACCCTCGCGTTCTCCACCGGCGTGCCCAGCGAATCGGTGATCGTGACCGTCAGGGAGCATGACGGGGTGTAGATCGCCACATCGTCCCAGGTCAGGCCGTCGTTCCTCAGGGTCCAGATGCAGGAGCACTCCTTGGAGCCTCCGTAGGCCAGGTCGTAGGCGATATAGGGATTGTCCACCCAGTCGGGCTGCCAGGGATGCCACTCGCCCGCCCACCATAGCTCGACCCAGACATGGTCCTCGCAGATGTCCATGGTGCTCACCGAGGGAATGAGGCAGGTCCTCGCCGCCGCGTTGAGCAGGTCCTGCGTCTCGCCGCAGTTCCCGTTGTGCTCGTGCGCTATGATGTTGGGCTGTATGGGCCTGTTGCCCCAGGCGGCTTCGACTATGGTGTGGCTCACCCAGTACGACACCATGTCGACCGCCTGGGTCGGGTCGATGACGCTGCCTGTGTTGTGCGGCTGCCCGTCCCAGAGGGCCGTGCAGGAGGACATGAGGTCCGAGAGCAGCGGGTAGGTGGGATCGGCGTAGGTGTATAGGTATTCGCGCCAGAACTCGTCGTAGACGGTCGAGTCCTGCAGCGGCTGCTCGTCGGAGAGCTTGGGCATGACCACGAACCAGTAGTAGATGTCCTTCGGGATCTCCACCTGGACCGGAGAGCCGCCGTCGATGAAGGTGTACTCGGTCGTGGAATAGTAGCCGGTTCCGGCGTAATCGTTGATCTGAACGAAGTCGAGCGTCTGGTCGTTCGTGTAGAGGAGCTGCGCGCCGTCCGTCAGGATCGTCTCGTCGAAATTGGCGCTCGACAGGATGTTCCATGACAGGTGGGCGACCTGGAAGGCCACTTCGTCCGCGATGGGCGAGGGCGCCCCGAGTATCAGGGAGGCATAGCGGTTCTGATTCGCCTCGGTCATCAGGCCGAGGTTCCATCTGAGATCGTCCTGCATCCAGCTCGGTGCCACGCTTATCGCCTGGAGCGCCTGCGAGGTCAGCGGGCACGGCACAAGGGAGTCGGACAGGATCTCGCCCGAGTGATCGAAGCGGATGGCGTATTCCTCGTCGAAGGGCACGAAGACATCGGCGATCAGCGAGTCGACCTTGAAGTAATGAGGCGGGGCGAGAACAGAGGCCGCGGAGCCCCCGCCTGCGGGGGAAGGACTTTCGGGGCCGGGTGCTGTGCGCACCTGGTCGATGATGCTCCCGACGCACTCGACGGGCTCGGTCTGCTGTGTGATCCCCGGCAGGCCTGGTGTCCCGGGAAGGGCGACGAGGAATGCGAGGATGAGATTCATCACAATTCCTCCCTGGAGGATGTGGGCCGGTTTCTCTGCGTGTCGAGGATACACCATCCGGGTCCGGGGCTCAAGGTGCGGACGCCCCGGGCGTACATCAGCCGATCCGCTTCCTGAACCTGATGACGGCCAGCCCCAGCAGGACCGATCCTATTGCCGCGAGACCCGCCATCTCCCTCCAGAGGTCCGCGAAGCCCTCCCCTCTGAGGAACACCCCCCGGACGATCACCATCATGTACCTGAGCGGATTCGCAAGGGTGAGCAGGCGGATCGGAGCCGGCATGTTCGAGATGGGATAGGCGAAGCCCGACAGCATGATCGCGGGGAAGAAGACGAGGAACGCGGTCATCATGGCCTGCTGCTGCGTGCGGCTGACGGTGGAGATCAGCAGGCCCACCCCCAGAGCGCTGAGAAGGTACAGGAGAATCGATGCAAGGAGAGCCAGCGGCGATCCCGCGAACGGGATCCTGAACCACAGCACGGCGATGCCCGTGATGAGCACCGCGTCGAAGAGCCCTACGGCCACGAACGGCAGGGTCTTCCCGAGCATGAACTCCACCTTCGTTATCGGGGTGACGAGTATCTGCTCCATGGTCCCCCGCTCGTGCTCCCGGACCACGGCCATGCAGGAGAGCATGAGAGTGGCCAGCATGACGACATTGGCAACCACGCCCGGCACGAAGAAGAGCCTGCTCTGAAGGAGCGGATTGAACCAGGCCCTCCGGCTCGCCGGGACGCGACCGGCTCTTCCGTACGACGAGGCCACTCCGGAGGCGAAGCCGAGGGATGCGGAAGCGGTGTTGATCTCCGTGCCGTCGACCAGCAGCTCCACCCCGGCGGAGCCCCTTCGCACGAAATCCCTGTCGAACGACGGCGGTATAACCAGGGCTGCTCTCGCATCGCCCGACTCGATGATCCTCACGCACTCGGGGATCGAGAGGGCTGCACCGTCCAGGTCGAAGAATCCGCCTGCGGTGAAGTCCGCCGCCAGCTGCCTGCTCCGGGGTGAGCGATCGAGGTCGCAGACCACGAGGTCTACGCCTTCCGAGTCGGAGTTCACGGCATAGCCGAAGAGCAGAGTCTGGACCAGCGGCATCGCGAGCAGGACGATCTTCATCCTGGGATCGCGCAGGACATGGATCAGCTCCTTCCTCATCATCGCGCCGATCCTCGCGGCCGCCGCTCCTCTCACTGGCTCCCTCCTCCGATCCTGAGCCGGAACCT
>DIAQ01000092.1:5314-6081 GCA_002414865.1 candidate division Hyd24-12 bacterium UBA5074
TGAACGACCGGCGGGAGGTTGTCCAGGTTGAACAGCAGGCCGGAGAGGAGGAACGCGGGGAGAAAGGTGGTGATCATGGCGAGCTGGCTCGCGAGGAGCTGGTTCCTCGTCAGGGTGCTGATGGCGATTCCCATGGAGAGGGACCCCGCCATGAACACGGAGCTGAGGAAGAGGAGGAGGGCGGGCGATCCCCGGAAGGGAACGCCGAAGAGGAGGACACCGGTCAGCGAAGCCATGGCCAGGTCGATGAGGCCGATACCGAAGTACGGCAGCAGCTTGCCGATAATGATCTCCCAGGGACGGAGCGGGCTCGCAGCCAGCATCTCCATCGTGCCGGTCTCCCATTCGCGGGCGATCGTGAGCGAGGTCAGCAGCGCCGAGATAACCATGAGTATCACGGCGATGAGCCCGGGGATGATCGCGTTCCTCGAGGCCAGGGATTCGTTGAAGAGCGCCCTGCTCAGGATGTGGAGCTGCGAGCCCCCCGACAGGCGGCCGAGTATCGCGGCGGCGTGGCTCGAAGCCACCGAGGCGGTGTAGGCATCCGTGCCGTCGAGCAGGAGCATGGCCGGGGCTCCGCGGGCTGTCCCGCCCAGCAGGAGCACGACCTTCGCGCTGCCGTCACGGAGCATGTCGCCCGCGGCCTCGGGGCTCTCGACCCAGGCCGCCGTGTCGAAGGTCCTCGAGCCGCCCAGAGCCGAGACGATCTGTCGCGAGGCAGGCGTCATCTCGGCATCGAGGACCACCAGGGACACGTCTCTGACATC
>DIAQ01000098.1:0-66476 GCA_002414865.1 candidate division Hyd24-12 bacterium UBA5074
GCGCGCCCGTTGCCCGTGATCGTCTTCTTTATCGACGAAGCGGGCAGCGAGATGACCGGGATGCCCCTCCTTGCTGCCAGCATGCAGTACACACCCCTTGCGTGGGCCATGACTATCGCCGCCCCGGGGTGCGCGTAGTGCGAGAAGACCTCCTCGAGCCCCATGGCCGCGGGGGAGTATCCGTCGAGCAGGGATTCCAGCCCGTCCCCGAGCTCCTTCAACCTCTGCGGCAGGGGATCTCCGGGCCGGGACCTGAGGGTTCCCGCCTCCAGGACGGAGGGTCTTCCGGAGCCCGCCTCGAGCACTCCGTACCCGGTGATGTTCAGCCCGGGGTCCAGCCCGAGGTAGACCCTGCCGGCCAGCTGGCTACTCCGGCATCTCGAGGTTGGTATGCACTCGCTGGATGTCCTCGTGCTCCTCGAGCATCTCGAGCAGCTTCACCGCCTGGTCGGCCTCCTTCTCGGACGGCATGACGGTGGTATCCGCGATCCTCGCCACCTCCGCGCTGTCGGTCTCGATGCCGGACTCCTCGATGGCGTCCTTCACCTTGTAGAGGCTGGAAGGCACCGTCGTGACCACGATCACCTCGCCGGAGGCCTGGACGTCCTCGGCACCGGCTTCGAGGCCTGCCTCGATCACCTGGTCCTCGGTGTACCTCGTCCCGTCGATGTAGATCTGGCCCCTGCTGTTGAAGAGGTAGGCAACGCTGTTCTTGGCCCCGAGCCTGCCGCCTCCGCGCGTGAGGATGTGCCTGACCTCCGCGGCGGTCCTGTTCTTGTTGTCCGTGAGTATGTCGATGAGGATCGCGACGCCTCCGGGCCCGTAGGCCTCGTACTGCATCTCCTCGAAAGTGATCCCCTCGATCTCTCCGGTTCCGCGCTTGATGGCCTTAACGATGTTGTCGGACGGCATGTTGCTGGTCTTGGCAGCATCCACGGCCGCCCTGAGCCTGTTGTTGGTCTCCACATCTCCGCCACCCTCGCGCGCAGCAGCAGTTATCTCCTTGACGAGCTTGCTGAAGAGCTGCCCGCGAGCGGCGTCTGCCTTGCCCTTCTTGTGCTTGATCGTACTCCATTTATTGTGACCGGACATCGCTTCCTCCCCCTTGTGCGCGCGGCACCGTGTGGTGTTCGATTCGCCCTTCAGGAACCGTTCTATCGCTGATGACCGGCTGGTCGACGCTCCTGCCGAAACAGCCGAGGATGGCCCTCGCATCGGCAAGAGAGTTATATGGCACAACGGACTTCACCCCCGCAACGGAGAATCCGCCGTCCACCGCAGTGAACGGTATCGCGGCAATCCGGGAGTGGAGAGGGGCCACCGACACCTCCGCGCAGGCCAGGCTCCCGGGCTGCCGGACCTCCCTCGAGAGGACGAGTATCCGGGCCAGCTCGATCGCATCGTCCAGGCTCACGCATCCTCCGGCCATCATCGAAGGTCCCGTCGAAGCCCACCCGAGGTCGCCCGCCGATCTCGTCAGCTCCAGCCCCAGGTCAATCGCCCTCTCGGTCAGGAAGGCCGGGACGAAGAGCATTTCACCGCTCCTCCGGGGAGGCGCTTCGATCAGCCCCGGCCGCCCCTCGACGAGGAACTCCGGAGTGTCTGCCGGGAAGCCCGACTCCCTTGGTCTCGAGAAGCGCTTCGTGATCTCAGTCTCCGCTTCGAGCATCCAGAACGGGAGATGCCCGGTGCAGCCCCCTGGGCCCGGCTCCGCGGACTCCAGGGCCAAGGGCGTTAGCGAGGTGCCCGCGATCTGCCAGCAGACGCTGCAGCGCGGACAGAGGAAGAGCAGGTCGCCGGGCAGGCCTTCGAGCCCTCCGCCGCACCCGCCGCAGCGCAGGAGTATCATGCCCTCAGACGACATGGTCGTTTCCTCTCCGCTCTATCCCGTCGAGGACCGCGAGCAGCTTGACGGTGGCCGCGACGAGCGCCACCAGAACGGCCAGCATCACGGCCGGGCAGCCTGTCGCGGGCGCCGATGGCGAAGCAGTGGCCATCCGCGCCAGGGAGACCGCGATCGACGGGACCAGCGCCCCCCAGACGGCTCCCGCGACGGCGGCCACTATGTGCCTGTCCTCCCTCGGCCCGGGGAACCTGCCGCTCAGGACCGAGCCGGTGCGGCCATCCACGACGACCTTGTAGCGCGAGCCCCAGGCGTCGAAGGACATCACCCAGAGAGGGTAGTAGATGAGGGACACCCTGGTTCCCGTGACCGCCACCCTCGCCCATTTCTGCTCCAGACCCCGGGAGACGCCCTGCGAGAGCCTCTGCAGCACGGTCGAAGCCTTGGCCACCGCAGTGCTGACATGCACGGTGGGATTCACCAGCACGCCCGCGGCCACATCGGAGCGATCCAGCACCACGAGACCTTCCGGAACAACATCCTGCTGTATTTCCATGCCTTCGATGGCGAGCTGCGACCTGTCGGACAGCGATGGTATGCCGAGTGCCTCGAGGTCCGCCCCGCTGATGTTGATCCCGGTGAGGAGGCGGATGTCCTTCTCCACGGCCCGCCAACCCGATCTCGTCCTGATGGTGCGCCGCGCCGTGGTGCTCCAGCTCTCCTGGTTGTCGCTCTCGCTCACGACCGGGACCTCCTGCTCGCGCCATACCGGCTCCACACCCAGAGCCACGCCGGTCACCTGGGCGTTGATCCGCCAGTACGGGACGAAATAGAGAACGGGAGGCCTCACCCTTGCACGGGTCGCCGTGCCACGGCGCACGTCCGGGCCGTCGAGGATCCGCCTCACTATCCTCATGCACTCCGTGGAGTCGGTCAGCGAAGGCATCAGGAACCTCGGGATGCCCTCCGCCAGCCTGACGGAGCTCCCGCAGCTCGCACAGGTCCCTGCCACGTCGCCATCCCTCATCTCCAGGGGGCTGCCGCAGGCAGGACAGGTCAGGGCGCGGGCGAACTCAGACATGTCGCGGATCGACCATCCTGGCCACTGCGCCGGCCGCGAATGCGGAGATCATCGAAACGCCCATGCAGGCAGCCTCCGAAGCCCCGGCCAGCGAGCAGGCTCCGTAGGCGAGTACCGATGCGCCCGAGGCGAAGGCAAGGATCCTGAAGAACGTCCGGGAGGGCATGGCCGAGGGGGAATCGTTCCCCGGCGGGGCTCCCGACGAGGTGTCGAGTCCGGAGACCCCGTCCACGAAGGTCATCCTCGCGCTCCCGGGGTTCCTGCAGGTGACCTCGTAGAAGGGGTGGAAGACCACCCTGCCGGCTCCCGGATCGTCGTACATCGGGATGAGGGAGTCGGGATCCGCCGCTTCCTCCGAGAGCACCACCCCGGTGCCTGCCGGAGGGGTGTAGCCTGCAAGCTCGGGGACCGGATGGCTGTAGAAGGGTCTGAGTCTCCCGGCGTCGATATAGGGGAAGTAGACGAGCCTGAGGGACAGGTCGGCTCCCGGGGGAAAGAGCCTGACGACGTCGTCCTCGCATGCGACGGGTCTGACGATCGTCACGTCGCTGCCCGGACTGCGGAACAGGTTCCGGGCGGAGCAGTGAGGGCACTTCAGGTAGAACTCCCTCTCCATGACCGGGAGGGAGGCGCCGCACTGGCTGCAGCGCACCTTCACCGGATACCCGCCAGGGCGGTGAGGAACTCCTCGAGCGAGTCGAGCATGGCGTCCATCCCGAACATCCTGCGGACCCTCTCCGCTGCCGCTGCGCCCATCCTCCCCCGGAGAACGGGGTCCGACAGGAGGGATTCCAGATCGGATGCGAGGGACGCGCAGTCGTCGAGAGGGAATATGAGGCCGGCGGCACCGTCCGCCCCAGCCACCTCGGGGAGGCTGCTCGCGTCTGACACAACGACGGGGACTCCGCAGGACATGGCTTCGGCGGCCGCATAGCCGAACCCTTCGTTCTCGGACGGCATCGCGAGGATATCCAGGGAGTTGTAGCAGGCCCTCATTCCCGAGACGGGTCCGGTGTACACGACGCGGTCGGCTATCCCGCAGTCCCGCGCCGACTGCTCCACGGAGCGGAGGTGGATCGGCTTCGGGGAGGGACCGCACACGAGGATGCGCAGGTCGGGAAACCTCCCGGCCAGGGAGGCGGCTGCCCTGAACAGGGTGATGTGCCTCTTCCTCGGGAGGAGGCTGCCCACGATCCCGACCACGAGGTCGGACTGCCCGAGGCCGTGCAGGAGTCTGAATGCCTGTCCGGCTGACCTTTCCGGGAAGAAGGCGTCGGTGTCGATGCCGTTGTAGATCCTCACGACCTTCTCCGGCGGCAGCCACGCGTTCCTGGAGAGAACGCTCCTCCTCGTGGAGTCGCTGTTCACCAGGATCCTGTCGACCAGGTGGCGATAGGTGATTCTGTACCTGAGGCTGTTCTTGAAGCCGTAGTCGCTCCCGCGCCTGCGGGCGAACGGGATCCTCCCCGCAAGCCTCGCCGCCACCCCGAGAGTGCGCACCTCCCTGTCGAGGTTGCAGCACACGGCCTGCACGCGGGCCTCCCTGAGCATCCTAGCGGCCCTCAGCACGAGCGGCGGATCGAAGTCTCCCCTGATCGCCATGGCGCGAACCGAGAGGCCTCGCGCAGGCGCTCCGAGCGCCCGCTTCTGCAGCTCTCCGCCCTCCTGGCAGACGAGCATCACCTCGTGCCCCCTCGCCGCGAGTCCCGAGGCGGCGGTGAGGCTCCAGTTCTCCCCGCCTCCCCAGGTGCGCATGGAGTTGCTGATGGCGACCCTCACGGGGAGCCCGCCCCTCCAGGGCCCGCCCTCGATGCGAGGAGCCCCTCGAGCACTCTGGCCGCGGCCACGGCGTCCTTCCCGTACAGCGCGCCGATCTCAGCCGCGAACTCCTCCGTGATCACGGCGCCTCCCACTATCACGGCAGGCCCGCCACCCCCGGATGCGGACCTGAGGAGGGCGACCGTGGAGCGCAGGACCGGAAGGCTCGGAGTGAGCAGCGCGCTGAGCCCAACCACGTCGGGCTTCTCCCTCGAAACGGCCGAGACGATCGCCTCGGCGGGCACGTCGCGGCCGAGGTCGACCACTTCCCATCCGTGGCCCTCGAGGACCGATGCCACGATGTTCTTGCCAATGTCGTGGACGTCACCCCGGACTGTTGCAAGCACGATCCTGCCGACCGCTCCCTCCCCGCCGGAGCGCCCGATGGAGGCGAACGCCATCCTGACGGTTTCGGCGCCGGCGATGAGGGTCGGGAGGAAGAGACTCCCCGCCTCGTACCTCCTGCCCAGCTCCCTGGAGGCCTCGAGGAGGCTCCGCGCCGCCGACGCCCTGCCTCCCGGCCCTTCCGCCTCCGACGCCGCGAGTCTGGCCGCCGCCTCGGGATCTCCGGCCAGCACGGCATCCAGCAGGGTCTGCTCCCTGCCGGACCCGGGGGGCGCGGTGTCCTCCTGCCGCCCTCCTCCGCGGGAGCTCGAGACGAAGCGGGAAAGGGCCTCCGCATCCCCCGTCAGGGCTCCCGACGCGACGGACAGAGACATCAGACCGGGGTCGAGCGGATCCAGGATGGCGGCCGACAGCCCGGACTGGATCGCCCCTGCCAGGAACGCCCTGTTCAGGAGCCTCCTCCCGGGAAGGCCGAACGAGCAGTTGCTCAGACCGATGATCGTCGGCAGCCTGTACATGTCGCGGATCTCCCTGATGACCTCGTTCGTGATCCGGGCCGACCCCGGCGAAGAGGCCTCCGCCATCACGACCGGGTCGATCAGGATGTCGGACGAGCCGAGTCCATTCCGATGCGCCGTCTCGAGCATGCCGTCGAGCAGCCTGAGCCTGCCGGTGGCGCTGCCAGGCACGCCTTCCGGACCGATCAGGAGGAGGATGGCGGCCGCCCCGTGCCTGGCCGCGAGCTCCAGTTCCCGCTCCAGCCTGTCCGGGATTCCCGGGATGGAGTTCACGACCGGCCTGCCCGCGTACTCGGCCATCCCTGCGTCGAGGACGCCCTCGTCCGAGGAGTCGAAGAGGAGAGGGGCCTGGGTGATGTTCTCCAGCGCCCTGGTCGCGAGGGGCACGAATTCCCTCTCCCTTGCCGGATCGCCCGTGCCGATGTTGAAGTCGAGCATCTCGGCGCCGGCGGAGGTCTGCTCGGCTGCGATCGCCTTCAGCACCGGGAGGGCTCCCCTGGCCACGGAGTCGGCGAGCTTCCTCCGGCCGGTGGGATTGATCCTCTCCCCGACGGGCCGGAAGGGATGGCCGGGACCCACGGGGAGGAAGACGAACCTGGAGGACGCCACGAAGCCGGCCGCCGGGGAGCGCTTCCTCACAGGCCTTCCCCTCACCGCAGCTGCGATCGCCGCCGTGCATTCCGGAGTCGAGCCGCAGCAGCTGCCGATCACCGAGGCGCCGATCTCCATCGCCTTCTCGGCGTAGGCGGCCATCCCGGCGGGGCCGGCCGGCCAGGAGAGGCAGTCCCCTCCCTGGACGGGAAGCCCTGCGTTGGACTGGACGGCCACGGGCAGGGGTGAAGTGCGCACAAGCTCCCGCAGGGCCTCCAGATTGCTCTCGATCGAGTCCCCGCAGTTGAGCCCCGCTGCTCCCGGACCCCACGCGGCCGCGACCGACGAGAGAACTCCGGCCGGGGTGCCCGTCACAGTCCGGGCCGATCCCGAGAAGCTCATCTGCATGAGGATCGGGATGCTCCTGTCGAGCTCCCTGACCGCCATCACCGCGAGCCTCAGCTCCCTGATGTCCGTCATCGTCTCTATGGAGATCAGATCGACTCCCGCGCAGACCAGCAGCCTCGCGATTCCCCGGAAGCAGTCGAGGGCTTCGGAGGTGGCGAGGGGGCCGAACGGGAGCAGGAAGTCCCCCAGCGGGCCGATGGAGCCTGCAACGGCTGTCCTGGAGCCGCGGCAGCCATCCCTTGCCGCCCTGACGGCCCTGTCCACTATCTCGGCCTGCCGCCCCTCGAGGCCGTGGCGCGCCAGCTGGATCCTGCCCGAGCAGAAGGTGTCCGTGGTGACGATGTCCGCACCTGCCTCGGCGTAGGCCTTGTGCAGCCTCGTCACCGCTCCGGGATCGCTCAGGAGCAGCTCGTCGGGCAGGCTCCCGCGGGGCAGCAGCGGCGACAGCATCGTCCCGACGGCTCCATCGGAGACGAGTATCTCCCTGCCAAGGCGCCCTAGAGCTTCCGCCACCCCACCACCCCCGTCACCGTCTTGAGAGGGACGAGCATGAACCCCTCCCCGACCGTCACTCCCAGCCCGGGAAAGAGCTGCGTGAAATAGGCCTGGTTCTCCAGGCCGAGGTCCCCGAAGCCGGGGCTGAATCTGGCGGTCGCCCTCGAGCCCGTGGCCTCGGCTGCTTTCTTCTCATTGCGCTGGAACCATCTGGCGCATTCCTCCACGGTCTCGGACGCCGCCGCATCGAGGATCAGATGCCTGAGCGCATCGCCGCGCGCCGCGGATACGAGGGAATCGATGTCCGGGCCCAGCGTGGTCATGAAGAGGGTGGCGGAGGAGCACCCTTCCAGCCTCTTCGAGAGATCCGCGCTGTCGAAGACATGACGGGGGAGCTCGACGAGCCCCGGCCTCACCGACACCACCGCCTGCCTGCAGAACGCCAGCCTGGCGTGCGATGCGGCCGCGACGTCGAGGAGCGCCTCCCGGAACCCCCGCGGGACATCCCCGGGACCGGCCTTCCTGCCCCTGCGCAGACGTGAGAGCACCCTGCCCGCGTCAGCCCTGCAGAGCATCTCCTCAACGCAGGAGATCGTCGAGCACATCGTATCCGGAGAGCGCCGGCATGATGCAGATGCCCTCCACCCCCATCCCCCGCAGCGAGGCCATCACGGACCTCGTGAACTCGACGCCCTTCTCCCTCTGGCCCGCCTCGTCCCCCCCCGTCCTGAAGTACTCCATGATCCGATCTGGTATGGAGATGCCCGGCACTTCGTTGCGCAGGTACTCCAGGCCCGCGAGGTCGGGCACGGGCATGACGCCGGCTATCACGGGCAGGCCGGTCTCCCCCAGCCTGCGGTAGAACGGCTCGAATGCCTCGACGTCGAATACGGGCTGGGTCTGGAGGAACCTGAGGCCGGCGCGCTGCTTCCTCTCCACCGCCCTGATCTCGGAGTCGGGATCGCCGGGCGAGGAGGACACGCCCGTCCCGCAGAACACCCCGGTCGGGGCGTTGAGCCTGTTGCCGAGTATGTCCCTGCCCCTGTTGAGGAAATCGATCACCCTGACGAGGCCTTCCGACCGCACGTCGTAGACTGCCGTGGCGAACGGATAGTCGCCGATGCTGGGAGGATCGCCGGACAGGGCGAGAACGTTCTTCAACCCCATGGCCGAGAATCCGAGGATGTCGGACTGGAGCGCGATGAGGTTCTTGTCGCGGCAGGTGGCGTGGACTACGACCTCCAGGTTCAGCTCCCGCTGGACCAGGAGGGAGAAGGCCACCGGGGACATCCTCAGCCTTGCCATGGGCCCGTCGGAGACGTTCACCGCGTCCACGCCGCTGCCCTTGAGCCTCCTGAGCCTTTCGAGGAGCTTGGTTCCGTCGGGGCCCCTGGGCGGGTCCACTTCGACGCTGAGCACGGTGCGCCGCTCGAGCATCCTCGCGAGCGTGGTGTCGGGCCGGGGATCCGGCTCTCCTTCGTCAGGGGACGCATGGGCGATCCTCACGGGCTTCCTCGGACCCGGCGCGGAGCCTTCGACCGCGGAGCGCATGGCGGCCACGTGTGACGGCGTGGTCCCGCAGCAACCTCCCACGAGACTGCATCCTGCGGCCACGAACTTCCCTGCGTAGTGCGCCAGGTGCTCGGGGTGACGAGGGTAGACGAACCTGCCTCTCTCGAAGCTCGCCAGTCCCGCGTTGGGCATGGCGCAGAGCCTGCGGGAGATGGTCCCGGCCAGCGCGCGGATAACCTTCAGCATGTCCATGGGACCCGTGCCGCAGTTGGCGCCGAGCACGTCGGCCCGTATCCCCTCCAGGGCGCTCCCGGCATCGAGGGGGTGCATGCCCCCGAGGGTGGTCCCGCCTTCGAGGAAGGTGAGCAGGGCCACGCAGGGCACGGAAGGATCCAGGGTCCTGAGCACTTCCACGCCTGCCTCCAGCTCGCAGGGATCTGAGAAGGTCTCGAACACGACGAGATCGACCCCCGCGGACAGCATGGCGGATATCTGTACCCGGAAGGCCTCCTCCATCAGCTCCGGAGGCGTCTCCACCAGGACCTCGGCCGGCCGTGTGAGAGGGCCGACCGACCCGGCGACGAGCCTCCCGCGGGCGGCCGACCTGGCGAGCCCGACTCCGGCGGCGGAGATGTCGGCGGACATGTCGCCGAGCCCGTAGTAGCGCTCGAGGATCAGGGGATTGGCGCCGAAGGTGTTCGTGGTGATCAGGTCGGCCCCGGCGGAGGCATAGTCCTCGTGCACGGAGCGGACGATCTCGGGCCGGGTGAGGTTGAGCTCGTCGTAGCAGCTGCCTCCGGGGGCTCCGCGATCGTACAGGAGGGTGCCCATGGCCCCGTCGAACAGGAGCACCCGGCCTTCGTCCAGCATCTCGAGGAAACGGCTCAAGGCGACCTCCGGAATCCGCTGCCGCGCGGGATCTTCCCGCCGGAACACCCCGGCTTTATGCATGAAAGCCCTCACCGGCGCAAGGAAGGGCGCAGGGAGCCCGTCAGACTGCCAGGGACTTCCTCATGTATCGCAGCCCGTCGCGCACGACATCGTCGCGCCAGCCCTCGTGGAGATAGAAGCCGTAGGCCCTGAGGGAGGTGTCGACGTCAGTGGTCAGCCAGGACTCCGACCACCCCTCGGCCGCCAGCCATCGCTCGACCAGGGAGATGAGCCGCGAGCCGATGCCGCGCCCCTCGTACTCCGGGAGGACCGCGATGACCCACATCTCGCCGGTGCCTGAGTTCCCCATCGCGAACCCCACGGTCCGCCCGCCTTCCTCGCAGAGCCATCCCCTGAAGCCCTCCGAGAGCATTTCCGTCACGGTCTCGGGCGTGATGCCGAGCCTCTCCAGCTCCTGCATCGAATATGCGTTCTCCCGCGTGGCCACCCGCACCTCGAAGATGGAATCCATGTCGGAAACGGCGATCTCCCTGTACTCTGGCATCCGTCCTCCCCGGGAAGTGCTCCCGGCGCCCACCGGTTATCCCGATATATGAAGGGAAGGCGGCCGGTCGAAGAGGCCGGCGGAACCCGGGGAGGGTGCGATGCTCTGCCTCTATGTAGTTCTGGCCTGCTCCTCGCCGAACGGGGAGGGCTCCTCGGAAGCGGTTCCGTCACCCGATCAGACGGAGCTCTCGGCCCTCGCGGAAGGGGATACCGAGTTCGCCCTCGGGCTGTTTGCACAGCTCGGCGGCGAGGGCGTCGAAGAAAACATCTTCTTCTCGCCCTTCAGCATCTCCACCGCCCTCGCCATGGTGCACGCCGGCGCAAGGGGCGGGACGGAGACCGAGATGTCCGAGGTGCTGCGGTTCCCCCTCCCGGCGGACAGGGTGCCGGGCGCCTTCGAAGCCCTCCTCGACAGGCTCGGCCCGGGAGGGCGAGGGAGCTTCGCCCATGGCGAGGGCGACCCGCTCACGCTCACGATCGCGAACGCTCTCTGGGTCGAGAGATCGTATCCGCTGCTCGACTCGTACACCGGTCTCGCGGACTCCTGCTACGGCGCTCGCGCTTCCGGGCTCGACTTCATCGGCGACCCGGAGGGTTCCGGGGCCGCCATCAACGGATGGGTCGCGGAGAGGACGGGGAACAGGATCCGCGACCTCGTGCCTCCCGGGATGATCGACGAGATGACCAGGCTCGTGCTGACGAACGCCGTCTATTTCAAGGCTTCCTGGCTCTTCGCCTTCGACGTGCACGCCACGGCGGAAGGCGATTTCACGACGGGATCCGGAGATGTCGTGCGCGTGCCGATGATGCACCAGACGGAGAGGCTGGCGCACTCGCACACAGGCGGGTGCAGGGCTGTCTCCCTCCCCTACTCCGACGGCAGCGCGAGAATGCTGATCCTGCTCCCCGACGGCGATCTGGAGGCGTTCGAGCGGTCGCTCGACACAGCGTTGCTCCGCACCGTCACCACCTCGCTCACAGGTGGAGAGGTCGATCTCGCGATGCCCAGGTTCGAGTTCACGAGCTCGTTCTCGCTGGTGGACGCCCTGCGGCGGATGGGCATGGAGAGAGCCTTCGACCGCTCCGCGGACTTCAGCGGCATCACGGGGAACAGGGATCTCCACATCTCGGCTGTGGTGCACAAGGCTTTCGTGAAGGTGGACGAGAGCGGAACCGAGGCGGCGGCGGCGACGGCCGTCATGATGGCCCTGGGCTGCGCGGCGCCGGAGCCCCCGTTCGAGATGAGCCTCGACAGGCCTTTCCTCTTCCTCGTCACCGACGAACTGACGGGCTCGGTGATCTTCATGGGCAGGGTCTCGAACCCCTCGGAGTGATGCGGCGGTCCGGCCCGCAACCGCCCGGGCCGGAGCGGGGGATCGCCCGGCCGGCCCTGCCTGCGTGCTGCGTGAGCTGGGCGCTCATGATCTGGCGAGGCGCCTCCCGGCGCCGTTAGGATACCCGGGCGAAGCGGAGTCCGATAATCCGGAAGGGCTGAGATGAGCACATTCGAGAATGCCGTTCGGCAGGGCATCCCCGCAACCATCCCCGACTTCCCGCCGGAGGAGCCCGGCACGAGCCACGCCCCTGCGAGGCCGCAGGTTCTCGACAGGGAGGGCAGGGAGCTCGCTCTGCGGAATGCGCTGCGGTACTTCCCCGCGGAATGGCATGCGGCCCTGGCCCCGGAGTTCGCTTCGGAGCTCGCGAAGGATGGCCGGATCTACATGCGCCGCTTCAGACCGCATTATGAGATGAAGGCCCGACCGCTCTCCTCCTACCCGGCGCGCTCACCGCAGGCCGCGGCGATCATGCTGATGATCCAGAACAACCTCGACCCCGATGTGGCTCAGCACCCTCACGAGCTGATCACCTACGGCGGCAACGGCACCGTCTTCCAGAACTGGGCCCAGTACCTCCTCGCGATGAGATACCTCTCGGAGATGACCGGGGAGCAGACGCTGGTGCTGTATTCGGGGCATCCCCTCGGCCTGTTCCCCTCCTCCGCGGATGCGCCCCGCATGGTCGTCACGAACGGGATGGTCGTCCCCAACTACTCGTCCAGGGCCGACTACGACAGGATGTCCGCGCTAGGAACGACCTCCTACGGACAGATGACCGCAGGCAGCTTCATGTACATAGGCCCCCAGGGGATAGTACACGGCACCACGATCACGCTCCTCAACGCCGGGCGCAGATACCTGGGGCTCGAGCCGGGAGAGGACCTGGCGGGCAGGGTGTTCGTGACATCCGGGCTGGGCGGCATGAGCGGCGCCCAGGCCAAGGCGGGCGTCATCGCCGGCGCAGTCACGGTCGTCGCGGAGATCAACCCGGCGGCGCTCCGCAAGCGCCACTCGCAGGGCTGGCTGATGGAGGCGGAGGACGACCTGGACAGGCTGCTGCTCCGAATCGATCAGGCGCGGAAGTCGGGTGAAGCCCTCTCGCTGGGATATCTCGGGAACGTGGTCGACCTCTGGGAGAGGCTGGCTGCCGAGGGGACCTGCATCGACCTGGGGAGCGACCAGACCTCCCTGCACGCCCCGTTCTCGGGAGGCTACTACCCGGCCGGGCTCTCGCTCGAGGAGTCCAATCGGATGATGGTGGCCGACCCCGGGGAGTTCCGCGCGCGGGTCCAGGAATCCCTGCGAAGGCAGGTCAGGGCGATCGGCACGGCAGCCTCCCGCGGCATGGCGTTCTGGGATTACGGGAACGCGTTCCTCCTGGAGGCCTCCCGGGCCGGCGCCGAGGGCATCCTCGGGCCTGACGGGCGCTTCTCGTACCCCTCCTATGTCGAGGACATCATGGGGCCGGTCTGCTTCGACTACGGATTCGGCCCGTTCCGCTGGGTGTGCTGCTCGGGAAGCGACGAAGACCTCAGGGAGACCGACAGGATAGCGGGCGGGGTACTTGAGCGCATGGCCGCGGAGTCGCCTCCCGAGATACGGCAGCAGATGCTCGACAACCTGTCATGGATTCGGAAGGCGGACGCGAACCGCCTCGTGGTGGGCTCGAAGGCCCGGATCCTCTACGCCGACCACGAGGGCCGGACGAAAATCGCCCTCGCCTTCAACGATGCGATAAGGCAGGGCACGGTATCCGCCCCGGTCGTGCTGGGTCGCGACCACCACGACGTCTCAGGCACCGACTCCCCCTTCCGGGAGACGGCCGACATCAGGGACGGCAGCAGATTCACGGCTGACATGGCCGTCCAGAACGTCATCGGCGATGCGTTCCGGGGCGCCACCTGGGTATCCCTCCACAACGGGGGGGGAGTGGGCTGGGGGGAGGTCATGAACGGCGGATTCGGCATGCTCCTCGACGGGTCGCCCGAAGCCTCCCGCAGGGCTTCATCGATGCTTTCCTGGGATGTGGCGAACGGCCTTGCACGACGCGCCTGGGCCAGGAACGAGGGTGCCGTCTTCGCCATATCGAAGGCCATGTCCCGGGAGCCCGGGATCAGGGTCACGCTGCCGGTGGATGCCGATCGCAGCCTGGTGGAGAAGGCGGTCTCGGAAGCCTTCTAGCGGTAGTGCGACGTCCCGACGACACGGCCCGACGGGTCGAAGCGCACGCCTTCCATCTCGAGAAGCTCCCTCTTCATGGCCCCGCCGCCCTGGTAGCCTCCCGGGGATCCGTCGGACCGGACCGCCCTGTGGCACGGGATGACGACAGGGAACGGATTCCCGGCCAGCGCGGAGCCTGCGGCCCTCGCTCCCCGGGGGCAGCCGACCCGCGCGGCCAGCCCCGAGTATGTCGTGACGGAGCCCCTGGGGACCGCATGCTCGGCGAGCAGGACACTCCTCTGGAAGGCCGGGCAGAGATCAAGCCTGATGACCCCGGTGTCGAACGACACGGGCACGCCTTCGAGGAATGCGGCGACCGCCGCGGCGACCTCGTCGATCTCGCGCGCGCTGCCCCCCGGGAAGTCCCCGGCGGGCTCCGCCCTGCCGGGCAGCGTTATCCTGAGTATGCGGGCGCCGCCCTCCCGGAACGACCAGAAGATAGCCATGCGGCCGAACCTCGTCCCGAACTCCATGCGGGAAACGTTCATTCCCGCGGCACCAGCCAGGGGGGCGATCCGCACCGGCGGCCGGCACCCGGAGGCGTCCGTCATCCCCCTGCGCACCCGGCCAGACGGAGGCCGGCTCCGGAGGACCATTCCAGGAGGGCCTCCTCGCGAGCCTTCCACGGACCCGAGACGAAAGCCACGAGCCCCGGGGACACATCCAGCCGAAGCTCCCCCGAGGCATCCGGGATGCAGTCGCCCGCGAGATGGGACACGCGCCTGCCGAGCAGTTCCGCGAACCTCACGGACAGGCCGGGGAAGGCCTCCGCGAAGAGCTGGACCTCCTCCGAGAGCAGATCCCGCGGCCAGGACCGCCGGGTTTCAGAGGTACAGGTCGCGCTCACCTGCGCGGATCCTGGCCAGATAGTCCTCCACGATCCTCCTCGTGGATTCGTCTCCCAGGCTTCCGATCTCCCTCTCGACGAGCTTCCAGCCCTCCTCGCGGACGCCCGGCGAGGCGAAATCCTCCAGGTACTCGGCAAACGTGAGGATCGCGTTCGGCATGCAGAAATTCTGGATCTTCCCGTCCTTGGACAGGCTCATGAAGCAGCCGCCGGTACGGCCGCACCGGTAGTCCGCGGTGCAGAAGCTGGTGATCATGCCCATCTTCGAGAGCTCGCCGACTACTTCGTCGAGCGTCCTGTTGTCGGAGAGCATGAACTGCTGGCGATCTCCTATGACATGTCCGTCGGAGTAGCCCTTTATGCCGATGTTGGAGCCGGCGTCGATCTGGGTGATGCCCAGCGGGATGAGGTCACGCCTCACCGCCGCCGGCTCCCGGGCGGTGAGGATGAGGCCGGTATAGGGCACCGACAGCCTGATCACCGTCACGATCTTCCTGAAGAGGTCGTCGGGCACGCTGAACTTCGGGTTGTCCAGGAAGGGCGTGTTCACCGCGGGCTCCAGGCGGGGGACGCTTATGGTGTGAGGACCCACCCCCCCGAAGCACCTCTCCAGGTCCATCGTGTGCAGCAGCATGGCCATGACCTCGAACCGGCAGTCGAACAGGCCGAACAGGGTGCCCATGGCGACGTCGTCGATGCCTGCCTCCTGGGCGCGGTGGAGGGCGTAGAGCCGCCACTGCATGTCGCCCTTGAGAGTGCCTGCGGGATGGGCGCGGGCATAGGTCTCGTGGTGGTAGGTCTCCTGGAAGACCTGGTAGGTGCCGATGCCCACCTCCTTGAGCTTCCGGTAGTCGCCCACGCAGAGTGGAGCAGCGTTCACGTTGGCGCGCCTGATCTCGCCGCCGGCGTCCTTGACGGTGTAGGCCAGCCGGATCGTATGGGCGATGAAATCGGCATCGGTCGAGGGGTGCTCGCCGTAGACCATGACCAGACGCTTGTGGCCCAGCCTGATGAGCGCGAGTATCTCCTCCTTCAGATCGTCGTCGCTCAGGCATCCCCTGACGACGGACCTGTTCTCGCGCCGGAAGCCGCAGTACTGGCAGTTGTTGACGCAGTAGTTGGAGACATACAGGGGGGCGAAGAAGACGATGCGCCTGCCGTAGACCGACTGCTTCACCTTCAGCCCGGCCCCGTGCATCTCCTGCCAGAGATCCTCGTCCGTGCAGTTGAGGAGCGCCGCCGTCTCGGACGGTTCGAGCCTCTTAAGAGACAGGGATTTCGCAATGATGTCCCGCACCCGTGCCGGATCCGGGTCCCGCTGCTTCTCCAGCTCGGTCCAGATCAGGCCCTCGTCGACGAAGTCGCGTCCGTCGACCATGTACCGCTCGTTTTCCTCGTGCCTTATCTGCCGGTCGATCCAGCTTTTCTCATTGACGCTCAGCTCGCTCATTTTGCACTCCGATGCTTGTCCGGATGCCCTTTCCAGTTGTCATAATATAACGGGAAGGAAACGACCCGGTTTCAGCCGGAGGGCTGCATGGGCGGACGCTGGGACTGCATGCTCTTCGATCTTGACGGAACGCTCCTGGACTATGCTGCGGCGCAGGAGATGGCTGTCCGGCGGGCGCTCGCCCGGCTTCAGGGATCACATCCCGACCTCTGCGCGTGGCTCCGTTTCGTGCGTTCCGAGGCCTTCCAGTGCAGGGAGGCATGCCGCAGGACCGCCCCGGCCATCACCGATCCCTGGATGCCGGGCGAGGCTCCCTCGTGCGGGCCGTCTCCGGAAGAGTTCACGAAGGCCTACCTGCATGCGCTGTCGTCGTGCCCGGGGACTCTCGCCGGCGCCCTCGAGTGCTTAGGAGGCGCCCGCAGGGGAGGTTCTGCGACGGGCATCGTCTCGAACGGCATAGGATGGGTGCAGAGGTCCAGGCTTCTGGGCTCGGGGCTCATGGGGCTGGCCGACTGCCTCGTGATCAGCTGCGAGGTGGGGCTGGCCAAGCCCGATCCGGAGATCTTCCGCCTGGCCGTCCGCCTCCTCGGGGCGGAAGCGGCGCGCACGGTCGTGATCGGGGACGGCGCCGGCAGCGACATGGCGGGTGCCGACGCTGCAGGTCTCGATTTCGTCTATCTCAGGACGGACCGGAACTTCGCGGCGATGAAGCCCGGGCACCTCCCGGCGGCCACTCTCGCGGAAGTGGCGGACATCCTTGCGGGGGCCGAGGCCGTTGACGGCGCTCCCGGGCGCGGATAGCTTCGCATCGTCAACTCAAGCCAAGGGGGAAGCATGCGGTCAGTCATTCTGGTCCTTGCAGTTCTCGCGATTCCGGTTTCCGCAGGCATGACCCAGTACGGCCTCCATGCCGGCTTGTTCATCCCGACCGGAGACCCCGCGGATGTCTACAACCTCAGCCCCATGATCGGCGGACAGATCCTCGTCCACATGCCGGTCTACGCCATCGAGGGCAGCGCCTCGTACGTCTTCCTGTCGGCGGACTCGGAGCTGGATGGATTCTCGGCTCACATGATCCCCCTGTCGGCGGGCCTCAGGTCCTACTCGGGACCGATCTTCTTCGGAGGCGGCGCCGAACTGGCCATCTCGAGCGTCAGCTGGGACGTCTCGGCTGACAGCACGTACGAGGATTCCGAGAGCGACTTCGGGGCCTACGGCACCCTGGGAACGACCCTGCCGCTCGCCGGTTACGAGGTCGAGCTGACCGGCAAGGCCCACTGGGTTGACTTCGACGACATCTGGATGTCAGTCCAGCTCTCGATGTACCTCTAGACGATTCCTTAGGATTCCTGCCGGCCGCGGACGGGCTTCCGCGGCCGGTCGGCTTTCATGCCCGCCCTGCATTCTCCAGGGCTGCTTTCGCAAGGTTCCCGATCACCCCGGTGATGTCGAACACGTCCGCGGCTCTGGCGGCTCCGCGCCGGCCCATGGATTCCATCAGCCCCGGGTTGCCGCACAGATCGGCGGCCTCCGACACGAAACCCTCCCTCGAGCACAGGATGCCGGTGATCCCGGGGAGCACTGCATCCGGCACGCCTCCCTCGGCGAGCCCGGCGCAGGCGGCGCCGCAGGCCGCAGCCTCCACGAAGGTGAGCCCGAAGCCCTCGACGTCGCCGGTGCGCTCGTCGGACTGGCAGGGGGAGATGAAGAGGTCGGCCGAGCGGTAGCGAGCGGCCAGGCTCTCGTCGTCGACCGGGCCGAGAAACCTCACCCTCCCGCCCAGATGGGCGGCCCGTTCCCTCAGCTCAGTCTCGAGCGGACCCTCTCCGGCGATCCACAGCCCGGCGTCGACGCCCCTTCCGACAGCCTCCTGCAGCACTGCGATGGCGAGATCCATCCGCTTGCGCGGGACCATCCTCCCAGCGGTGACGAGCTGCACGGGGAACTCCCCCGGGAAGCCCGGGGGACCCGGCCTGAAGAGCCCGGTGTCGACTCCGTTGATGCCGATCGCGATCCTGGCGCGAGGCGCCACGGAGGCAGCCCTCCCGGCGGTGAACCTGCTGGCGCACGCCGCGATGGAGGACCTCTCGAGCGCCGCCCTCCTGCGCAGCCCCGCCAGGGGGGGCAGGCTGGCGAAGACCTCCATGCCGTGCACCGCGCAGACGACGGGACAGGAAGGCGCTGCGAGCAGGGCCCCTTCGGTCACGAACCAGGTCGAGCAGAACACGATCGAAGGGTGCGCACCGGCCTTTCGGAGCCTGCTCATGGACCGGGCGAAGTGCAGTGCCCTGAGGGTTGGGAAGTTTCTGCCCGGCACCTGGATCACCTCGATCCAGTCACGGGGGCGCGCCGATTCCGCCCTTTTCGCGAAGACCTTCACGCTCCAGCCCAGGCGGCTCAGCGCAAGGGCGGTGTTGGATGCCCATCTGGATATCCCGCCCAGCTTGGGCGGAAAGTCCTCGGTGGCGATCCAGGCCTCCGGCCTGCCGTTGTCCGGAACCCCTCCTCTCACGCCGGAACCCGTGCGCGGGGCTCCTGCAGGGCGAAGCGCCTGAGGAACAGCAGCCCGGCGAGCGTGAACAGCCCGGCCGAGACAAGGAAGGTGCTCGACATCCCGCATGACTGCAGGATCGCATTGCCCATCAGCGGGGCGATCAGACCTCTCACGGCGGTGAGCGTGATGTGTATCCCCTGATATGTGGCGGCCTGGCCTTCCGGTGCGAAATGGAGGCTCGAGAGGTTCCACGAGACGTTGATGCCGGCCATCGCCACCGAGTAGACGGCGAAGGCGGAGTAGAAGAGCTGCACGCCTATCGAGGTGAACAGGCCGCCCATGGCTATGAGCAGCGGGTAGGCGGCCAGGAGGAGGCAGACGAGGCCCGTGAAACGGAACGGGTGGAGCTTCTCGACCCTGATCCCCATGAACGGGCTCAGGAGGAGTATCCCGATCTGGGCGAGAACTCCCTTCGCCATGGCGTACTGCTCGTAGCGCAGCCCGAGGACATCCCGCGCGAAGAAGGGTATTGCAGGCAGGACCATCATGAAGGCGAACCCGTACACCATGAAGAAGGCCTCGAACAGGGCGAACTGACGATCGGCCGCGAGTATCCGCAGGAGCGGCCCGAGCAGGCCCGGCTGTCCTCCCTCCCCTCCACCCTTCGCAAGCCCCCTGGCCATCCTGGCGAAGATCATCGCGTGGGCGAAGCCGAAGAGGGCCATGCAGACGTAGAGGATCCGGAAAGCCTGGAAGTCGGCGTCGAGCATGTGCCCCACCAGCACGGAGGCCGGGAGGCTGAACAGCGTGAAGAGGCTGACCGCCCATCCGAAGAGGAGGCCGCGCCTGCCCTCGCCGTACTTCTCCCGCAGGATGGAGTTCAGGACCGGGACGATCACGCTGTCCGCCGCGGAGAACAGGCCTATGAGGATCAGCATGACATCCGCGCTGTCCGTGAAGAACATCAGGGCCACGGGCAGCCGCAGGAAGGCGGCCGCGATCACCGCTCCCACGTGGCATCCCCGCTTCTCTACCATCGAGTTGATCAGGAAGGAGAGCAGGTTGCTGAAGGGCATGATCATCATGAGAAGGGTGATCTGCCAGGCGGTGGCGCGCAGGCCGTTCGCCATGATGTACTCGTTGTTGAGCATCACGCCCGACACCGCCGCGGACGCCAGCGAGGAGAGCAGGTGGAGCCTGTAGGTATGCCTCTCGACGGGGCCCAGCCCTCTCATGGCGTGCCAGGGCGACACGCTTCGGAGGAAGCCGGGGGGCAGAGTCGGCATCAGGGCTTCCCGGGGATCACTCCGCGTTCCTCGAGGAAGGCCATCAGCAGGCGCGCGCAACCCCCGGCGTCCATCTCGTCGGTATGGAGGTGGACATCCGGCGAGAGGGGCTCCTCGTAGGGGGCGGAAATGCCCGTGAACTCACGCAGTTCCCCTGCCCGGGCCTTGCGGTACAGGCCCTTGGGGTCCCTGGCCTCGGCGACCTCGAGGGGCAGGTCGACGAAGACCTCCACGAAATCGCCGGGACCCTGGATCGCGCGGGCTCTCGCCCTGTCGTCCCTGTAGGGGCTGATGAAAGCGACGATGTTGATTATGCCGAACGATGTGAAGAGCTTGGCCACCTCGGAGATGCGCCTGATGTTCTCCGCCCTGTCGGCGGGCGAGAAGCCCAGGTCGCTGTTCAGACCGTGACGGACATTGTCGCCGTCGAGCACGACGGAGTACGCGCCCCGGTCGTGCAGGAGCCCTGCCAGCTCGCCGGCGATGGTGGACTTGCCGGACGAGGGCAGGCCCGTCATCCATACGGTCACCCCCCGGGAGCCGAGGAGACTCTCGCGATCGCTCCTGCCCAGGGAATGCTCGTGCCAGGTGATGTTGTTGTCGCGGCTTGCCATAGGATCTTCCTTTCGGTCCGGTCATGGGCATGCGGGAGTTTGCGGAAATGACGCCCGACATGTTCCGGTCGAGGCGCCCGGCGAACATAACAGGGTGGAGGGACTGGGCCACACGAGCGACCGTGCTGGCTGGCGCCGATCGCTACGCGAAGACAGGCTGTTTCGCTATTTTAGCAGTTCATGGGAAGGAAGGCGGGCCCGGTCGCCCGCCGGGCGCAGCGCGAAGAACCGGAGGCGGTCCCCAGATGAAGCTACGCGCAATGGCACTTGCAGCCGCCTGCGCCGCCGCGGCCTGCGGGCGTCCCGTGCCCGGGGGCCCCAACGTGCTCCTCGTGATAATCGACACTGTCAGATCCGACCACCTCGGCTGCTACGGATACTCCAGGAACACCACTCCCTCGCTCGACAGCCTGGCCTCCCGCGGCACCCTCTTCCTCAACACGATGTCCCAGTCGCCGTGGACCATTCCATCGACTGCATCTATCTTCACGGGGCTCACCCCGGCCGTCCACCGGGTAGGGATGATCGACGGGGTCATCTACGGCCTCGATCCCGCCCTGCCGACCGCCTCGACTCTCATGTCCGACGCAGGCTATGCCACTTTCGGGGAGTTCAGCGTGGCCTGGCTGAGGGCCGAGATGGGATTCGACACCGGCTTCGACCACTTCCACTGCTACTCCGACCATAGGAGCCACTGCGGGGAGATCGTCGACTCCCTCGCCGCCTGGATCGACAGCCTCCCTGCGGGCAGGCCGTGGTTCGCGATCATCCATTTCTACGAGCCGCACGACCCGTATGCCCCGCATCAGCCCTACGACACGCTCTTCGCCGGGCGGACGCCTCCCCCGTTCCAGGGCGACAGCATTTGGTTGCTGGACGACTCCGAGAGGCTGATCGAGCCCCTCCAGAGGGAGGCCCTCGAGATCAGGTACGACGGCGAGCTGCGCCAGGTCGACGACTCGCTCTCCAGGCTCTTCGGATTCCTCAGAGCCGGAGGTCACGCGGGGAACACCCTCGTCATCGTCACTGCCGACCATGGCGAGGAGTTCCTGGACCACGGAGGCACGGGGCACGGCCGCACCTTCTACCAGGAGATCCTCTCGGTGCCGCTGATCCTGTCGGGCCCCGGCATCCCGAGGGCCGGGAAGCGGAGGGACCTGGCCGCAGGCATAGACATCCTCCCCACGATCCTCGAGACCGCCGGCATCCCGCTCCCCGACTTCCTGGAGGGCGTCAGCCTCCTGGGACCGGCGCCTGACAGGGCCGTCCCCGCGAGCAGCCCCAAGGACGGGAACATGGTCTGCATCGGCAGGGGGATGCAGCGACAGATCTGGGATCCCGCGGACGGGAGCGTCTCGAGGTTCGATCTGACGACCGACCCGGACGAGCTGAACCCCCTCCCCGCAGACAGCACGATGATGGACGACCTGGGCGAGTACCGCGCCCGCACTCCCCTGGGCAACCCGGCGGCGACCCCGGAAGGCGAGCTGGACAACTCCCTGAGGGATCTGGGGTACATCTGAAAGGAGACGCGTCTTGATCAGCAGGGAGACCATCCGGGCTTCTCTCGGGAACTGCCTCACCGACACATCGGGACTCGGGCTGCCGGGTCTGCGCAGAGGAAAGGTCCGCGACATCTACGACCTGGGGGACCGCCTGCTCATCGTCACCACCGACAGGCAGAGCGCCTTCGACAGGATCATCGCCTCGGTCCCGTTCAAGGGACAGGTGCTCAACCAGGTGAGCGCCTTCTGGTTCGAGAGCACATACGACATAGTGCGCAGCTCCGTCATCGAGATACCGGACCCGTGCGCGACCATCGCCGAGAAATGCAGCGTCCTCCCCGTCGAGTTCATCGTCAGGGGCTACCTCACGGGCAGCACTGCGACATCCGCCTGGACTCTCTACAGGGAGGGAGTCCGGGACATCTGCGGCAACAGGCTCCCCGACGGGATGGTCAAGAACCAGCGCTTCGCGAGGCCGATCCTCACCCCGACGACCAAGAGCGACATCCACGACGAGCCGCTGACGCCAGCCCAGATCGTCGACAGGGGCCTCATGACACGCGCCCGGTGGGAAGAGGCCTCCGAAGTGGCGATGAGGCTCTACGACAGGGGGGTGGAGACAGCCGCATCGAACGGACTCGTCCTCGTGGACACAAAGTACGAGATGGGTCTCGACAGGGAGGGGCGACTGACGCTGATCGACGAGGTGCACACGCCGGACTCGAGCAGATACTGGCTGGCCGGGACCCTCGAGGAGAGGCTCGCAGCGGGACTCGAGCCGGAGAACATCGACAAGGAGTTCCTCAGGCTCTGGTTCGTCGAGCACTGCGATCCCTACGGCGACGCCGAGCTGCCGAAGGCTCCGGACGACCTCGTGGTCGAGTTGTCGTCGAGATACATCAGTCTCTACGAGATGATCACCGGCGGGGAGTTCGCGCCGGCGCCGGGCGAACCCCTCGAAAGGCTCCGCGCGGAGCTGGCCTCGGTGACCCGATGAAGGCCGGATCCACCCCGGGGTGCTCCCGGGTCTCCCGGAGGGCGGCGGTGGCAGCCTCAGCGGTCCTCCTCGCCGCGCTCGCCTGTTCCTGCCGGGAGCACAGGACCGGCGGCCCCTCGGTGCTGATCTTCATCCTCGACAGCGTCCGCGCCGATCACCTCGGATGCTACGGCTATCCCCGGGAGACCTCTCCCGTCATCGACAGCCTCGCGGCGGCCGGGACCATCTTCCTGGAAGCGCAGAGCCAGGCCTGCTGGACTCTCCCTTCTGTGGCCACGGTCCTGACAGGGCTCACGCCTCAGACCACAGGCGTCTCCGAGCGCGAAGGAGTCCTGTACGGGCTGGACGGCACGGTGCCCTTTCTGCCGGAGCTGATGGAGGACGCCGGGTACCACAGCTTTGCCGAGATGTGCATACCCTGGCTGGGGCCCGATTTCGGCTTCGACAGGGGCTTCGACGAGTTCATATGCCACACCGACAGGGCGCTCGAAGGCCATCTCCCCGAGAGCGCCGTCCACCTCGCGGACTGGCTGCGCCCGATCCCTGCAGGGGAACGCTATTTCGCCGTGATCCACGTCTTCGAGGCCCACAACCCCTTCGACCCATCGCCGCCATGGGACACCGTGTTCGTCGACGACATGTCCACGTCCTGGAGGGGCATCTCGAATTTCTCCCTGGACAGCTCTGGCAGGGCGATGTTCCCCGATCAGGCGCCCTACCTCCTCTCGCAGTACGACGGCGAGATCAGGATGATCGACGAGGGCATCGGAGCAGTGATGGACTCGCTGCGCGCACTCGGGAGGGACCGGGAGACAATTGTGGTGATCCTTGCGGACCATGGCGAGGAGTTTCTCGAGCGCGGGGGGAACGACCACGGGCACACGATGTTCCAGGAGATGCTCCATGTGCCCCTGATCTTCTCGGGACGCGGCATCCCGCAGGGCTCCCGGCGGATCGAGGTCGTCGGCCTGCTGGACGTGACCCCGACTCTCCTGTCGGCGGCGCGGGTCCCCGTCCCCCAGGTCGTCGAGGGGCTCGACCTCTTTGCCGGAGAGCTGCCGGACCGGGCCATGCCCTCGGGACATACGATGGAGGGAACGCGCTACTGCGTCAGACAGGGGGACATGAAACTGGTGCTGGACACTGCCGGGAGCAGCCTCACGCTGTACGACCTGGCCTCCGATCCGGAGGAGCTGCGTCCCCTCCCCCCGGACAGCTCTCTGGGGGACAGCCTGATGAGATACCTCAGCAGGCGGCCGATAGGCGCGTCCGGCGTGACGCCCGACAGCGACGCGACGGAGACATTGAGAGGGCTGGGCTACATCTGACCCGTCAGGGCTGTTCGAAGAGGTCGCCCTGATCGAGCCCGGAGGCTTCCCTGAGAAGGTCGGAGGCCTTGGAGCGCAGGGCTTCCGCATTCCGCAGTATCTCGTCCACATCCTGTGATGGAGCGTCGGGCATGGGCGGCCCTGGCGCTGGCAGGGCATCTCCTCCGGCGGCTCCGCCGTCCTCCGGAGCGGCCGGCGCTTCCCGGGCGGCGGGTTCGGCCTCGGCGGCCTGCTCCACGATCCTGATGGAGGAGATGATCCTCGTGCCCCCCAGCCTCACTCCCCTCGCGGAGGGGCTCCTCTCTGCGATGCCGGCTGCGGGCACGCAGCCCTTCCTCGTCCTGGCCCCGCGGCGCTTCTCGAAGAAGAATTCGAGGGAGATGCCCTGTCTGTCGCTCAGCAGGAGGAGCTCGGCGCCCGGCGGCACCAGCGAGTATTCCTTCTCGAGGATGAAACTCTCGATCCTGAAGCGCTTGCAGTAGCAGAACCTGTGCTCGGGCTCCCTGTAGACGGCCGTGAAGAGCCTGTCCTTGTCCTGGATGCCGCAGAAGACGGTCTCCTTGCCGAGGAAGTGCTTGTCGCCCATGGGCAGCAGCTTGTAGGTGCCGTCCTCGAAGATCGCCAGTATCCGGTCATACTCCGAGGCGTCGAAGGTCACATCGCCCTTCACCTGGGTTCCTGCGAAACCGCCCTTCTGGTCGAAGCCCACCTTCAGGTTTCGAAGCGAGACCCCCTTCACGTCTATGTCGTCGAAGGCCTCGATCCTGGTCCTCCTAGGGAAGCGCTTCCCGTACTTCTTCGCCAGGGCCTGCAGCCAGCGCACGGTGAAGGCGGCCAGATCGGACAGGTTTCGCGAGGATTCGTCCATGGCTGCTCGGATAGTGCCCATCTCCGTTCTGTGGGCCTCGATGTCGAAACGGGAAATCCTGCGTATCCTGATGGCCAGGAGTTTCTCCAGGTCGTCGTCGCGCAGCTCCAGGTCTCCGAGGTGGGGCGCCATTCCGGTCCTCACGGCCGAGGCCACCGCCTCCTCTGAAGCGGCCTTCTCGAGGCCCGAGTAGACGCGGTTCTCTATGAAGATCTGCTCGAGCGTCATCCAGCGGAGCCTGGCTCCGAGGTCCGCGAGCTCCAGCTCGAGCTGCCTGCGCATGATGTCGAGCAGCCGGTCGGCGCTCCTGTGCACGAGATCGGAGACCGATGTCTCCAGGGGCCTCCCCCCGCATATGACCAGTCCGTTGGAGGTCCAGGTCACCTCGCAGTCGGTATGCGCGAAGAGCTGGGCCACGGTTTCCTCGGGCTCCGCTCCTCTCGCGAGGCTGAGCTCTATCTCCACCGAGCCTGCCGTGAAGTCGTCGATCGAGCTTATCCTGACCCGGCCCTTCCGCGCGGCCGCCTCTATCGAGGCGATGAGGCTGTCCGCGGTCGTGCCCCAGGGTATCTCCCTTATCACGAGCTTCTTCAGGCCCTTCTTGCGCTCGATGGTAGCCCGGTTGCGGATCCTGCCGGTGCCGTCGGCGTAGGCGGATGCATCGATGCTGCCGCCGTGCGGAAAGTCTGGGTAGAGCGAGAAATCCTGCCCCCTGATGCAGGAGATCATGGCCTGCACCACCTCGCCGAAGTTATGGGGGAGGATCCTGGTGGACATCCCGACTGCGATTCCCTCGGCACCCAGAAGCAGGGCGACGGGAAGCCTGGCCGGGAGGCTCACCGGCTCCCGGTTGCGGCCGTCGTAGCTCTCGATGAACTCCGTGAGCCTGTCGTCCAGCAGCACCTCGCGCGCGAGCTCCGTGAGCCTGCACTCGATGTAGCGCGGCGCCGAGGCCTCGTCGCCGGTGAGCTGGTTGCCGAAGTTGCCCTGGGTCTCGATGAAGTAGCCCCTGTTGGCCAGCGAGACGAGCGCGTCGCCGATGGACTGGTCTCCGTGCGGATGGTAGCGCATGCAGTGGCCTATCACGTTGGCCACCTTGTTGAAACGGCCGTCGTCCATCTCCCGCAGGCTCCAGAGGATTCTGCGCTGCACCGGTTTCAGCCCATCCGCCTCGTCAGGGATGGCCCTGTCCTTGATGACGTATGAGGCATACTCCAGGAAGTTGTCCTGGAACAGGTTCTTCAGCGCGGCATCGGTCATCTCAGGTTGTCCATGATGAACTCGCGCCTCTCGGGCGTGTTCCTGCCCATGAAGAACTCGAGCATGTCCGGGACTTCCTTCATCCTGCCGATGGAGACCGGGAGGAGCCTCATCTCTCCCTTGATGAAGCGGCCGAACTCGTCGGGGGAGATCTCACCCAGACCCTTGAACCTGGTTATCTCCGCGCCGCGCCCGAGGCGGGTCAGGGCCTGCTCGCGCTCGCGAGGGCTGTAGCAGTAGACCGTCTCCTTCCTGTTCCTTACGCGGAAGAGCGGCGTCTCGAGTATGAAGAGATGGTTGTCGAGGACGAGCCCCTCGAAGAAGTGCAGGAAGAAGGTCAGCAGCAGGTTCCTGATGTGCATCCCGTCGACGTCGGCATCGGTGGCCAGCACTATCCTGTTGTATCTCAGACCTTCGACACCAGCTTCTATGTTGAGGGCCTGCATTATGTTATAGAATTCCTCGTTGTTGTAGAGGGTTTCCCTCCTCAGGCCGTGGCAGTTCAACGGCTTGCCCCTCAGCGAGAAGACGGCCTGAGTGGAGACGTCGCGGCTCGCGACGATGCTCCCTGACGCGCTCTGACCCTCGGTGAGGAAGATCGTGCTCTCCTCGGCGAGGGGATCGGCGTCGCCCAGGTGGACCCTGCAGTCCCTCAGGCTCGGTATCCTGATGGCGATCTTCCTGGCGCGCTCGCGGGCCTTCTTGCGGACGCTCTGGAGCTCGGTGCGGATGCTGAGGTTCACCTGGATCTTGGCCAGGAGAGCCTCGGCGATCTGGGGGTTCCTGTGCAGGATCTGCTCGACCTCCTGCCTTATGGTGTTGACCAGGGGACCCCTTATCTCCGTGTTCCCGAGCCTCGTCTTGGTCTGGCTCTCGAAGACCGGCTCCTTCAGCCTTATCGCGACGATGCCCGCGATGCCCTCCCGGATGTCCTCCGGGGCGAAGTTCTTTCCGGCATAAGAGTTGATGCCTTTGAGCACGCCCTCCTTGAAGGCCGAGAGGTGTGTGCCGCCCGCACTCGTGTACTGCCCGTTGGCGAAGGACATGTACTTCTCCCCGAAGTCCTGCGTGTGGGAGAAGGCGAACTCCAGCGTGTCGCTCCTGTGGTAGACAGGAGGATAGATGATGGACTCGCCGGCCTCGTCGTTGAGGAGGTCGCGAAGCCCCTCCTGCGAGATGAAGCTCTCGCCGTTAAGGACCATCCTGAGCCCGGTGTTGAGGTAGGCGTAATGCCTCGCCCGGTGGACCAGGAACTCGGTCCTGAAGGAGTAGCCGGGGAAGATCTCCGAGTCGGGGGTGAACTCGACCCGGGTGCCGTTGCTGTCGCTGGTCACGCCGGAGTCCTCCGAGACCTTCACGCCCCTGCAGAAGCAGATCTCGGCGAAGCGCCCGTCACGGCATGTGACGACGCGGAACCTCTCCGAGAGGGCGTTCACCGCCTTGGCGCCCACTCCGTTGAGCCCGACGCTGAACTGGAAGGCGTCGGTGTTGTACTTCGCACCCGTGTTGATCACGGAGACGCACTCCTCGAGCCTGCCCAGGGGGATGCCCCGGCCCCAGTCCCTCACCTTGCAGGAGGCGCCGTCGCACTCTATCGCGATGCGGCGCCCGCACCCCATGATGAACTCGTCCACCGCATTGTCCACGACCTCCTTGAAGAGGACGTAGATGCCGTCGTCGGGATGCGAGCCATCGCCGAGGCGGCCGATGTACATGCCTGTGCGGAGGCGGATGTGCTCGACGGAGCTCAGGGTCCTCACCCTGGACTCGTCGTAGGTCCCAGCCGCGCTGCCTGTCTCGGGAAACCCTTCAGCCACCATATCTGAACTCCGGGATATCGACGTGTACGACATGTAGTATACGAATGCAGCGGCACTCGCGCATTCCCCGCCCTATTGTGGTTCGGAGGGACCCGGGTACTACCCGTTGGTCCGTCGTCGGCGGAACCTCGCAGGCAGCAGCATGTCGGCGCCGCCCGAATGAATCCAGGGGATGGCGAAGACCGCCGCAGGCACCGCTGACCTCAGGAGGAGCGGCGCCCGGCCGAGGAGGAGGGCGGCGGCCACGGCGGGCAGCGCGCAGAGGGAGGGCTTCACGAGGGCCGAGAAGATCCCTGCGCCGGTCCACCTTCTTAGAGCCGCGAGAAGGACCGCCGACATGAAGAGGTTGGTCGCGAGGTAGGTCGTCGCGGTGCCTTCGATCCCCAGGAGAGGAACCAGAGCCAGGTTACCGGCGGTCGCCACGACCAGTCCGGCGGCTGCGGCTCCCATGGCGCTCTTCCTCCTGCCCGCGGCCATGGCCCCCGCCAGGAGGAAGTTCATCCAGAAGGCGGGCACGATGGCGGCCAGGGAGAGCGCATAGGCGGTTCCCAGGGTTCCCTGGTCCAGACCCCTGAGATAGCCTCCTCCCCAGACCAGCTCGAGGACCGGGAGGCCGCCCGAGGCGAAGACCAGGAGGCACATGACGGCAAGCCCCGTCACCAGCTGGGCAATCGAGCGCATGGCGGCCCTCGCCTCCGCCTGCCCCTCCTCCATGGCCCTGCAGAGGGCCGGGAACAGAGCTCCGGGCAGCAGCGCAGGAGTTATCAGCAGGGTCAGGGAGTCCACTATCCTGTAGCATTCCTGCCACGCCCCCACGACCCTCTCGCCCGCGGCTCCCGCGAGCACCAGGTTGTCGACGCGCTGGAGCACGATCATCAGGAGCCCCATCACCCCCAGGGACCAGCTCTCGCGCAGCAGATCCGCCGAGGCTTTGCGCGAGAAGGACGGGATGAGCGAGAATCCGAAGCCGCCCAGGAAGATCGCCACCGAGAACAGCATCAGCATGGACCTCAGCGCGTAGGTGGCCGCTGCCGCATGGATGCCCAGGTCGAGCTGTGTCACGGCGACGAGCAGCAGGATGGATGTGACTCCGGACACGGCCCGTGAGACTCCCTCGCCCGCCGTGCGCTCGGCACCCCTGAAGACCGCGAAGCCTATCTCGGAGAATGCGTCGAAGGCGAAGGACGCCAGGATGAAGACCGCGGGCAGGAAGAACGAGGAGCCGAGGCAGAGCCGGCAGAACACGATCGCTGCCGCACCGGGCAGACAGACGGCGGCCAGCCTGAGACCCGAGGCCTGCCTCACGAGCCGGCCCATCCCGGGCCTGGAGGTGCTCATCCTCCTGTTCAGGGTCATCGAGACGCCCATGTCGGCCGCGAAGAAGAAGATCTGCCCGATGGCGACCGTGAGGGTCAGGAGGCCGAACTCGCCGTCGTCCAGATACCGTGAGAGCAGCATCATCCCCGCGATGAAGCAGCCCTTCGTCATCACCTGTCCGACGAGGAGCGTTGCGCTGTTCCTGGCCGGTGAGGAGCGCGCCCTGCCCATCATCACTTCCGCCGAACCACGAAGATCGAGAAGGGGCCCCCGCTGTTCTCCAGCGGGATCTCCCTGAGCAGGGAGCGGACCTCGAGGGAGGTTATCAGATTCCTGTCCGCCATCACGTCGCTTCCGGAGCCGATGACGCTGTCGGCGCCCGTGAGGACCGGTCCCCTGGTATCCCGGGGATCGTTCGCCAGGAGCAGATAGGGGCCGCCGGCGGCGGAGTCCCACACCGCGACGAGGGAGTCGGTGTCGTGCATCATGTACCCGATCGCGGCGACGGGGCTGTCGAAGATGAAGCGCCTGGCTGCAAAGGCTTCCCGGTAAGGATGCCAGACGATCGCGGACGGGTCGGTGCCGGTCTGGTCGAAGTGATAGAGGAACGCCAGGGTCGTGTAGGAATCGAGGTAGCAGACGATCGGCAGGTCCTCCCCCCCGTTCTCGGCAGCCGCGACCGAAGCGGCCTCCTGAAGATCCCTGTCGAAGGTGCATCTCTGCGGGAGCGTGTGCCGGGTGGCGAAGGGCACGCAGAGAGCCAAGGACATGCCCACCGCGAGGGCGGTGGCGGGCTTCCTCAGCCTTCCGGCGCTTTCGAGCCCTGCCGCGGCGATGGACATGAATGCCGGCAGGGCCATGGCGAAGTGCCTTGCGGACGGCCTGATGAAGCTCAGCGGAACGAGGGTCCAGAGGAGGATGAACAGGGCTGCGGGACCCGCTCTGCGGGCTCCCCTGACCGCCGCTGCACCGAGCAGCGCCAGCTGGGCGAAGCCCAGGACAGGCCAGACGCCCATAGAAGCCGGTGAGAACCGGTCGAAGTCCGCCGAGGCGGTTCCGGAGGCGAACCTGAACAGCGTGCCCGCAATCGAAAGAGGAGCTTCCACGAGGGCCATGATGGGCGCCCTCTGGGAGATCAGCATGCTCGTGACTTCATCCTTCGCGCCCGCCAGCCTTTCCGCCTGCCCGCCGACTTCCGGGAGCCAGGGCAGGAACAAGAGAAGCGGGATCGCCACCGCGAGGGCCGCCAGGCCCGGTCTCCTGCGGAGGAAGAGCAGGGATGCCGCGGCCACCACTCCGAGCCAGGCGAAGTAATGCACCCAGACGGCGACGCACAGACATGCGACGAGCAGGATCGCATCACGAGGGCTCCGCCTCTCGAGCACCCGCTCCAGGAGGACCAGCTCCACCCCTCCGAGGAGCGCCATCAGGCCGTACATCCTCAGCTCGACTCCCAGGTGGAGGAGGAACGGGCTCACGCAGAGCAGGAGTGCCGCGGACCGGCGCATCGTGAGGGCCGCCATCGCGCACAGGACGAGCGCTGGAAGGAGGGATGAAGTGCGCAGGGTGAGGAGCCCCGTGCCGAGAAGCCGGCCCCATGCTCCGAGGTACAGGAAGTGGGCGGGAAGGTGCACATCGACAGCCGCATTGGAGTAGACGGCGGCGGGGGGCGACATCGAGACCGCGATGCTGTAGGCCTCGTCCCCCGTCAGGCTGCGGTTCCAGGAGAGCGCCCAGAGGCCCGCGAACGCCAGAGGCAGGAGCAGCAGGACTGCAGGCCCCGGCCGGTCCCGGATCATACGCCGAACACGGCTCCCTGCTCCAGGCCAGCCTCTTTCAGGACCTCGCGCCTGCGAATCTTGCGGGTGGTGGTCTTCGGCAGCTCGTCTTCGCGGATCATGAAGCTGGATATCCTCTTGTAAGTCGGCTGGGAAGCGTTGAAATGCCGTATCTCGCGGGAGACCACCTCGACGGCGAACCCGGTGGAAAGGCTTCCGCCCTTCTCCTCGGCCCGGGCGATCAGCTTCTCCATGTCGGGGACCACGATGGCCCAGATCTCCTCGCCCTTGAGCTTCGATTCGTGTCCGAAGACCATCGACTCGAGGATGAAGTCCGACTTCGTGAGCTTGGTCTCGATCTCCTCGGGATAGACGTTCTTCCCGTTCTTGGCCACTATTACGTTCTTCTTGCGCCCCGTGACGTAGAGGAAGCCCTCCCTGTCGACGAATCCGAAGTCGCCGGTCTTCAGCCACCCCTCCGGGGAGAGGACCCTGGCGGTTTCCTCCGGGTCGTTGTGATAGCCCAGCATGACGTTGGGTCCTCTGACCACGATCTCTCCCACACCCTCCTCGTCGGGCTCGTCGATCCTGACCTCGACCTCGGCCAGGGGAGGGCCGACGGAGGAGGGCTTGTTCGCTTTTTCGCGGTTGGCGGAGAGAAGAGGGGCGGCTTCGGTGAGCCCGTAGCCCTGCAGCATGACGAAACCCAGGCTGGTGAAGCCGCGCACGACGTCGGGATCGATTCCGGCGCCCCCCGATATGAGGAGCCTTATCTTCCCGCCCAGCTTAGCGTGGACAGGGGAGAAGACCTTCCTGCGTATCGAGCTCCCCATGACGAGCGACGCGACATCCGCCACGACCATCCCGACCCTGAAGCGGAGCCTGCCCGCTGGCTGGGTCCTGATGCCCCCGAGAATCTTCCGGTACATGGACTCCCACATGAGCGGAACGGTGAGGATTACGGTCGCTCCGGAGAGCAGGATGTCCTCCGCCACGTACCTCAGGCCCCTGCAGATGTAGTACGTGGACCCTGCCGAGAGCGGCGCGAGGAATCCGCAGCTGCATTCGTAGGTGTGGTGCAGCGGCAGCACCGAGAGGAAGATGTCGTTGGGGAGGATGCGCACGAACTGCTGCTCCATCCTGACCACGGACAGGAGGTTGGACTGGGACAGGACCACCCCCTTGGCCGATCCCATCGTGCCCGAGGTGTAGTAGATCGCAGCCGGGGCATGCCTGTCGAACGACGAGGGCAGGAGCTTCTCAGACCTCCTGCCGGACGCGAGGAAGTCGGGGAACTCGATGCAGTCGGCATCGCCGGGCCCGTTCATGACGATCATGGATAGCGGCCTGCCGTGCACGGCCGCCCTGAAGTCCTGGAGATAGCTGCTGTCGAACAGGACGATGTTCGCGCCGGAGTAGTGAAGGATCGTCCGCATCTCCTGCACGGGCAGCTCGCGGTCGATGGGCACGGCCACGCCCCCGCAGCGCATCACGGCCAGATACGCCGAAGCCCAGCTGATGCTGTTCCTTCCGACGATCCCCACGACGGGGGACTCGCACTCCGAGAGCATCGCCCTGGCAAGGCTGTCCACGTCCGACCTCAGGTCGCGGTAGGTGATGCTCTTGACTGTGCCATCGTTGTGGGGCTCCACGATGGCGATCGAGTCGGGATGCCTCCCGGCGGCTTCTGCGAACATCGAGGAGATGCTCTCGAAGTCCGGCACATCGTTGAGAGGGCCGCCGGGGATCTGGCGATTCACTTCAGGCCACCTCCGTGTCCGGCGTTGACGGAAATCAGTGGGGACCATAGCAGGAAGGCCGCCGGGGAGGAAACCGCCGCCGGGTCGTCCCGCACCTCAGCGGCTCGCCGCGATCCGGAACCCGGCGAAGGGATACCCAAGCCCGGAGTCGAGACCCAGCCTCGCCTCACACCTGCAGTCATCCGCCGAGGAGAGCCAGCTCCCGCCTCTCAGGCATCGTATGGGGCCCCCGCCCTCGAAGGTCGCTGCGCCGGGCCCTCCGGCCCAGTCCGAGCACCACTCCCAGACGTTGCCGGCCATGTCGCTCAGGCCCCACGGGTTCGGCTGGAAACTACCCACGGGGGCCGTCTCCGCGTATCCGTCCCGGATCTCCGGGTTCCTCGTGGCGATGGGCTCGTCGGCATCCGAGCAGTTCAGGAGCAGGCCGCCGGGCTCGTCATCCCCCCACGGCCAGGGGCCGCCGCCTCCTGCGAGCGCTGCGTACTGCCACTCGGCTTCGCTGGGCAGTCTGTAGACGAGGCTGTCCCCGGAGGCTCCCGTCAGCCATTCGCAGTATTCGCATGCCGCGCTCCAGCTCACGCCGCGAACGGGATGCAGCCCCATACCCCTCCTCGGGGCGTAGCCCTCCGGTGTCGACAGGATCTCCATCGGGTAGTTGCCGGGGAACATCCTGGAGAGCGCGGCGCTCATCCCCTCCCTCCTCATCGTGTCGGGCTGCGGGAAGGGATCGGCGGCGGCGAGGAAGGTGCAGAACTCGTCGTTGGTCACCTCCATGGCGCCGATGTAATAGGGCTCCAGGTCGATTCGACTCCGGACCGGCGGCCCGTCGGGGCCGCCCAGGACGATGGAGCCGCCAGGGATCGACACCAGGCCAGACCTCACGAGTTCCGGGAAGCCGAAGGACACCGAGGTGGCCTTGTTCCCGGCGAGCATCAGCGTGTCGGAGATGGAGATCGATTCGCCGGACTCGGCCGTCACGACGTGCATGCCGGCGCCCCGGACCAGGGTCCGGACCGGGGAGTATCCGGCAGGATCCCCGTCTATCGAGATACTCGCGCCCGATGGGACGGTCGAGACCGTCACAGGGAAGAGGTACTCCAGGTAGACCACCAGGCTGTCCCCCGGACAGGCGAGGGTGGAGGAGGGGGCGTAGCCTTCCATCTCCAGGCGCAGCTCGATCCCTTCCTCAGGGACGGGGATGGTCACGGGCGCTGCAAGGGTGACACCCTCGGGGGTGCTCACCTGCGCCCCTGCCGGCACCGAGTAGACGCTCGCCCAGCCCACCGGCCACCTGGGGACGAAGAGGAGGGCGAGGCCCAGCATGCCGAGGGCGATCTCCGGGACGAGTGCGGGGCTCAGGCCGGGATGGAGGCCCCCGCTCCTGCCCCTGCCCTCTACCACTTGTTCCGGAGGGCGGCCCTGGCGTCGACCACGAGCTGGCCCATCCTCACATCCCGCAGGAACCGCTTCCACATGTAGGACGGCCTGAAGTAGAACTTCCTGTGGAAGGAGTTGTAGTATCTGTGGATGGTGTCCCAGTCGAGGTTGTCGTGCTTCCAGACCTCGCTCGTACAATGGAAGTTGTACCTGTCCCAGTCCTCGGAGAGGAGGCGCCCGTCCTCCTTGATGATCCTGTACAGGGGAGACGAGGGGAAGGGCAGGGTCATCGAGGCCTTCGCATAGGTCAGGGGCAGGCTCAGCGCGAACGAGGTGGTCTTCTTCATCGTCTCCTCGGTCTCCCCGGGGAGGCCGAGCATGAAGTTGCCGAGGGTCTCGAGTCCGGCTCTGTCGGCCATCACGACCGCCTTCCTCATCTTCTCGAGGCTCTGCGGCTTGTTGACACCCTTCAGGATATCCTCGTCGCCACTCTCGATCCCGAACGCCACCTGGTAGCAGCCGGCCTTCCTGGCGAGGGTGAAGAACTCCTCGTCGACATCGTGCACGTTGACCCCGGTCGGAAGCGCCCAGGGGGCGTCGAAGCCCTCCTCCACCAGCATCCTGCAGATGGTCTTCGCGCGGCCGATGTCAGCGGTGAAGTTGTTGTCCTTTATGTGGATGTCCCTGAAGCCGAAGTCGAGCATGCGGAACATCTCGTCGACCACCCTGCGGGGCGACTTCGCCCGTATCTTGTGCCAGAAGATGTTCTGACTGCAGTAGAAGCAGTTGTGGTTGCAGCCCCTGTTCGTCTCCATGTAGCCAACCGGGTTCCGCCGGGAGGCGATATGCGGCGCCCTGTAGCGGCTGAGGTCGAAGAGCTGCCAGGCCGGCAGCGGCAGGTCGTCGAGATTCTCGATCATCGGGCGGGCCTGGGTGGCCGTGAAGGTCCCGTCCTCCAGGAAGGCCACCCCCGGGATGTCCCGCGGCGGGATCCTGCTGCAGACATCCACTACGGTCCTCTCACCCTCGCCGACCACCACGAGGTCGAAGGCGCCGCTCCTGAGAACCTCCTCCGGGAGGGTCGTGGCATGCACGCCCCCGGCCACCAGGACTGCGGTGGGCAGCTCGATGCGGGCTATCTCGGCAAGGCTCCTGGCATCCCCCCACAGGGGGGTGGTGAATGTGATCCCGACGAAGTCGGGCCTCCATTCACGCAGCCTCGACCGGTACACTCCGAGGGGGTCCTCCTCGATCATCAGATCGGCCACCGAGGCCTCGTGACCAGCGTCCAGGAGGGCGGCCGCAAGGCTGGCGAGAGTTATGAACGGAGCGGTGGTCATCCCCACCTTCACATGGCTCTTCTCGTAGATGCCCAGGGCGGAAGGCGGGTTCACTAGCAGCATTCGACTCAACGGCGTGCCCCCTGTATCTGTGCGGAGTCCGGCATACATGGCGAAAGGGCGAATTTACTCCAGGAGCGTCCCTTCCACCAGTGCCGGACCCGGCCTGCAGACTTGACGCGGCTGCTTCCGCGCGAACAGGAATGGCCCATGCATGAGAACCCGCCGTCGAAAAGGGACCCGACGGGAGCGGTGCTGGCAGTCCTGTTCGGAGCTGCCGCGCTGATCCTGCAACCCTCCACATCGGACACCACTCTTGTCAAGCTGGTTCCCTTCTATGTCGCCGGAGTCCTCGCTGCTGCCCTGGTGGCGGTCAGGACAGCGCGCCGCTCCCTGGATGCGCCCGGGCTTCCCCTGCTCGCATTCGCGCTCCTCCCCGCAGCCTACCTCCTCGTTCGCACCGCGTCCGGGCCACCCAGCGACAGGGGTCCCGTCTACTGCTTCTCGGTCCTGTCCGGGACGCTCGTCATGCTCGCGCTGGCCACCCCGGGAGACCGCGCCAGGCGGGGCGAAGCGCTGCATCTGCTCGCGGCGGGAATGGCCGTGGCGCTTGCGGTGCCGCTCATGCAGGCCCTCGGTCTCGACCTGTCCAGCCTCTATGGCCCCACAGCCGACGGCGGGCGCCTCTCCGGCTCGACGGGAAACCCCACGCTCCTCGGGAGTCTGGGCGCCTCCGGAGCTGTCATGGGAGCAGGCTTCGCGCTGCGGAGAGGTCCCATGAACAGGATCGCAGGGCTCCTCCTCTCCGCGGAGGGCGTGGCCTCGGTGGTGCTCAGCGGAACGCGCGCGGGCCTGCTCGGGATGCTTGCGGGAAGCATCCTGCTGGTGTGCCTCGCACCCCTCCGCCGCCGCTCCAGACTCGCGGCGGCAGCGCTCCTGATCGCAGCGGTCGCGGCTGCCTCGGTCGCCATGTGGCCTCGCCTCCGCGAAGCCGCGGACCCCGGGTCGGGAAGCGTCGCGGTGAGGCGCCTGCTGTGGTCCGGGGCCTGCGGCATGTTCGAGGCAAGGCCGTTTCTCGGGTGGGGGACCGGGTCCTTCCAGAGGGTCTTCCCCTCCTTCCGCGATCCTGACTACGCCGTTCTCTTCATGAGCCACAGCTCGAACATGGCCCATAGCGAGTACCTCCAGACGCTGGCAGAGGGAGGGCTGGCCGCGGCGGTTTCGTGGGTGGCCCTCGCATGCTGCGGAATCGTCATGCTGGCTCGCCGGGGCCGGTCGATGGAAGCCCTCGTCCCCCTGGCGGGAGCGGTTTCCGTGCTGGCGGAGTCCGCGGTCTCCATATCCCTGAGGCTGCCCCTTCAGCAGTTCCAGCTCGCGGTGCTGGCCGGGCTCTCCCTCGCGGGCGCCCGCTCGGGGCGCACGGCGCCGAGGGCGGCGGCGCTGCTGCCGATCGCGGGCGCCGCAGCGCTTCTCGCCGGGGGCTTCGGGGCGGCCTTCACCGCCATGAGGTCCGGCTCGCTCCTCCACTCCGGAGGCATCGTCGCCTACGCGGAAGCCGAGGCCGGCCTGGCTGCGGCCGATCGCGCCGGAGATCCGTCGGTCAGGCAGAGCCTCCTCGGGCTGTCGCTCACCGACTGCAGGACGGCGGAGTCGGACTGCAGGCGCTGCGTTGAGATCAATCCGGAGGAGCTCGCGGGATGGTACGCCCTCGGGAACTCGTCCCTGCTCGAGGCGGACATCCTGTCGGAGTCGGGTGCGGACCCGGCTGCGGTGACCGCCGCCCTCCGGAGCGCGCTCGCCGCCTACGACTCCCTGTCGAAGAGGGCGCCCGATTTCGCCGAGCTCCAGTACAACTACGCGTTCCTCTGCTACAGGCTGGGTCTGCTCCCCGGGTTCTTCGAACATCTCGCGCGCACCTACACGACACTCCCCCACAGGATCGCGGACCTGGGCGCGGTCTTCCTGTTCCTCGAGCCTCTCTGCAGCGACATCTCCGGGCTCGAGGCCAGACAGATCGCGCTGCTCGACCGCGCCTTCTCCGTCGGAACGGACGGCATCGGGCCCGAGAGGGCCCTGCCGGCGGCCACCGCCCAGATACTCGAGGCGGACGCCCTCACGGCCTCGCTGCTGGCAGTCAGAGACCCGGAACTGGCCACTGCCGCGGCCTGGAGACTGACCGCCCCGCTTCTCAGGCTGGGGGTCCCGTCATGGCTCGCCGCCTGGAGGGGCAGGGTGATCGAGTCCGCCCTGGCTCAAGAGGGGGAGGCGCTTGCTGGAAGAGCTGCGGCCGGGGATCCCGGACTGGATCCGGAGCCGATCCTGGACCTCCTGGAGAGGACCGGGCTCCCCCTGCCGTATCACAGATTCGCCGCAGCCGCAACACTGCTCGACCGGGGAGACAAGGCAGGCCTGCCCCTGATGTCGGAGCTGAATGCAGGGCTGGTGAACGCGGGCAGACAATCGCCCGCCTGCTGGCCAGGCGGCGGAAGCTCGCTCCCCCGGGCCGCCCTGGCTGCGCTCGCAGATCCGTCAGGGCCCGATCTCGATTCGTACTTCGCAGCGGTGGACGAGCTGATCCTCGCCGACTTCCTGGTCTCCTCCTCCCTCACCCTGGCGCAGAGGCAGTTTCCCGGCTCCGTGGACAGCGGGCTGCTCTCCTCCCTGGACAGCCTGGACGCCAGGCTCGGCGGCGCGCTCCGTGCCGCAGGCGGTCCGGTGCCGGGCCTGTGGACCGATCCCGGGTACACGCGCGACGTCGTCCTGGGAATCCGGTCCCTGTCCGCCTCGCTAGGGCCTGACGACCCCACCGCCGCCGTCCTGGGCTTCCGCATCCATTTCAGGTTCCTCTGGTCGCTGCTGGAGGCGGGTTACGGGGAGGACTCGCCGGCGGTGTCCCTAGCCCTCGCGGGATGCGACAGCTGCATCGCCTCCGCGGCCGGGACCGCCGGAGAGGCCGAGGCACTCGGACTCTGCAGGGAAGGCGTCGAAGAGGAACAGGGGTTTGCGCTCATGAACCAGTTCGATTCCAGCCCCGCCGCGGATCTCCTGGAACGGCACCTGTCCGCGGGACAGGCCCCGGGCGCCGGCATCTAGGCGGGAGCGGGACCCGTTCCGGCGCGGCCCTTCCTCCCGGTGGCGAGATGCATCCCGATCAGCGCCGAGACGAGCACCGCGGTGAGGGCGGCGGAGCCTTCCGGCCCGAACCCGCCCCAGGGCGGCGGAGACGACGGCTCGAGCAGCGAGGGCAGCCGGTAGCCGCTTACCTGCGCTCCGAGGACGACGCCGGTGACGCCGTTCCAGAGCCAGTGTACGAGGATGGGCGCCTGCAATCCGCCGGTCGCGGTCCTGAGCCTGCAAAGGAGGAAGCCGAACAGGCCGATGTTGAACAGGCCCAGGGGAGTGATGGCGGGATTGCCGGAATGGACCGCGGCGAACAGGATCGAAGAGATGATGGAGGCGGGCAGGAGGCGTCCCCTGTAGGTAAGAGCGTCCTGGAGATATCCCCGGAATCCGATCTCCTCGGCCGCCGCCGCCGGCAGCAGGGCGAGCAGGGCGCCGATCCAGCCGGTTCCGGCTCCCGCCGGTGCGATTCCTCCCGCCAGGGAGACGGCGAAAGGCAGCAGGAGGTAGGCGGACAGGACCAGAGCCGATGGAATTCCCCGAAGGCCTGCCGCGCGGGAGGAGCTGAACGACAGCCACGCCGGTCCGACAATGGCGCAGGACATGGCTCCGGAGACGGCGAAGCCTGTCACGAGACCGGCATGCCCGCCTGTGAGGGCGGTGGCCAGGAACCTCGAGGCGGAAATCAGCACCAGGAATGCTGCCAGGAGCCCGAGCCGGGCAAGGAGCTCCGGCACCGGCCTCAGCCGGCCGGGATCGAGCGCTCCCGGGCGGATGCCCCTCAAGCCCTCGCGGACCTCGCGATCGAGAGGAAGCCTTCTGCGTCCAGGCTGGCGCCCCCGACAAGAGCGCCGTCGACCCCCGGCGCAGCCAGGATCTCCGCGGAATTGCCGGGCTTGACGCTTCCCCCGTAGATGATCCGGACGGGTGAGGAGGCCTCTCCGAACATCCCGCCCAGAGCCTTTCTGATATGGAGATGCATCCCGGAAACCTGTTCCGGGGTGGCGATGCGCCCGGTTCCGATCGCCCAGACGGGCTCGTAGGCGATCACGATCCGGCCGGGATCGTCGGGCAGCCCTCCCGCGAGCGCCGCCGACAGCTGATCGCGAACCACGGACTCCTGCCCGCCGGCATCCCTCTGCTCGAGAAGCTCGCCGAGACAGAGGACCACCGAGAGCCCCCCGCCGAGGGCGGCCTCGAGCTTCCTCCTGACCACCTGGTCGGACTCGCCGAGGATGTGCCTGCGCTCGCTGTGGCCTGCGAGCACCCAGGAGCAGCCGGCCTCGACCAGCATCGAAGGGCTTATCTCTCCCGTGAAGGCTCCGGCGGTCTCGTAGAACACGTCCTGGGCTCCGAGCCCGATACCGGCCTCCCTCGCGTCCTCCGACAGGGCCGGGAGCAGGGTGAACGGAGGAAAGACGACGATCTGCGCCGGGTCGTCGGCCACGGCCAGGGACTTGGCGGTCTGCAACCATGACAGGCCCATGGGCCAGCTGCCGTTCATCTTCCAGTTGGCGCCGAAGAAGGGTTTCAACGCGCCCCTCCTCCCAGGGCCTCGAGAGCCACCAGCTCCCTGCCCTGCAGGAGGGTGAGGGAGACTCCGCCACCCGTGGACACGAAGCTGACCCTCTTCTCCACGCCGGCCTCGGTGACGGCGCGGGCGGAGTCGCCTCCGCCGACGATGGTGACGGCTCCCGAGCGGTCGGTCGCCTCGGCCAGCGCCAGGGCCAGGGTCCGCGTGGCCCTGTCGAACGGAGGCGATTCGAACAGGCCCATCGGGCCGTTCCACACCACCGTGCCGCTGCGCCCGATCACCGCTGCGAACTCGGCGGTGGCCGCGGGTCCTATGTCCAGGCCAGCCGATCCGGGCGGTATGGCGGCGGCCGGAACCGCAGCAGCTCCGGCTCCATCCGCCGGCGATGCCGCAACCACGATGTCGGAGGGCAGGATGACCTTCACTCCGGCCTTCGCGGCGCGCTCGAGGATGGCCGAAGCCATCGGCACCCTGTCCGGCTCGAGGAGGCTCTTCCCGACCTCGAGGCCGAGCGCCTTGAGGAAGGTGAAGGCCATCCCTCCCCCGATCAGGATGTAGTCGGTCCTGTCCAGGAGGTTCTCCATCACCGGTATCTTGTCGGCCACCTTGGCGCCCCCGAGGAGCAGCGTCATGGGCTTGCGCGGTTCTTCGACCGCTCCGAGCAGGAAGTCGAGCTCCTTCTCCACGAGGAACCCGACGAAGCCGCCTCCGAGGGCGGCAGGCACGCCTGTCATCGATGCGTGCGCCCTGTGGCAGGTGCCGAAGGCGTCGTTCACGTAGGTGTCCGCCAGGGAGGCGAGCTGCCCCGCGAACCCGGGATCTCCTGCCTCCTCCCCGGGATGGAACCTGAGGTTCTCCAGGAGCAGGATGTCACCTGGCTTCAGGGCCTTCGCCATCGATTCCACGCGCATCCCGACACAGTCCGGCGCCAGGACGACGGTTCTTCCCAGGAGCTGCCCGAGGCGCCTCGCAACCGGGGCGAGGCTCATCCCGGGCACCACCTTCCCGTCCGGCCTGCCGAGGTGGCTGGCCACGACGGCCGAGGCGGGGGCTTCCAGGATGGCCCGGATGGTGGGCAGCACCGCCTCGATCCGTGTGTCGTCGGCCACCTCGCAGTTCTCCAGGGGAACGTTGAGGTCGGCCCGGAGGAACACCCTCCTGCCTGCGAGGGAGGCGTTCCTTATCGATGGGTACTTCACATCCCCACCCCGCTCATGAGGCGCAGCATGTCCACCATCCTCGACGAGTAGCCCCACTCGTTGTCGTACCAGGACATGACCTTGACCATCCTGGGACCGACCATCCGGGTGAACTCCGAATCGAACACCGAACTCGCGTCCCTGCCAATGATGTCCGTCGAGACGAGCGGCTCCTCGCTGTAATCGAGTATCCCTCTGAGCCTTCCCTCCGACGCCTTCTTCATGGCGGCGTTCACGTCGGCCACGGTCGCGTCCTTCTCGAGGACGCAGGTGAGATCGACCAGGGATCCGTCGGCCACGGGCACCCTGACCGCGAACCCGTCGAGCCGTCCCCTGAGCTCGGGGATGACCTCTCCTATGGCGCTCGCGGCACCGGTCGTGGTGGGGATGATGTTGAGGGCGGCGGTCCTCGCCCTGCGGAGGTCCTTGTGGGGGAGGTCGAGGACGCGCTGGTCGTTCGTGTACGCATGCACGGTGGTCATTATGCCCGTCGCTATCCCGAAGGTCTGGTGCAGCACTGAGGCGACCGGCGCCAGGCAGTTCGTGGTGCAGCTCGCGGTGGATATCACCGAGTGGATCGCAGGATCGTACCTGTCCGAGTTGACACCCATCACGATCGTCAGATCGGCCCCCTTGGCGGGTGCGCTTATCATCACCCTGCGGGCTCCCGCGGCGATGTGGGCAGAGGCCTTGTCCTTCGAGGTGAAGAGCCCCGTGGACTCGATGACGATGTCGATCCCCATGTCCTTCCAGGGCAGGGCTGCAGGGTCCCTTGTCGAGAGGACCCTGAACGATCCCGCCCGGGTGGTGATCGTATCGCCCTCGACCTTCACCCCTCCCTCGAACCTGCGGTGAACCGAATCGCGCTCGAGGAGGTTCGCCAGCGTGACGGGATCGGTGATGTCGTTCACCGCCACGATTTCGATGCCTCCGACCTCGGCGGCCCGCCTGTAGACCAGCCTGCCGATCCTCCCGAACCCGTTGATGGCAACCTTCATCTTGCCCTCCCAGTATTGGATCAGCCGAAGAAGAGCTTCGCGACCGAATAGCGCTCGAGCGGGACCTTCTTCAGCGTGCCCACGGCGTCAGCCAGATCGGCATCCACCACTTCGCCTCCGCGAAGGGCGGCCATCCTGCCCGTCATCCCCGACTCGGCCATCTCGACCACCTTCACACCCAGACGGGTGCCGAGCACCCTGTCGAAGGCGCTCGGCGGTCCCCCCCGCTGGAGGTGTCCGAGGACGACGGATCTCGTCTCGAGGCCCGTGCGGTCCTCTATCTCCTGGGCCAGCACCTCCGCGACTCCGATACCCGTCCCCAGCTGTACATGTCCGAAGGCATCCTTCTCCTGGGCATGCATCACGTGCCTGGTCAGCTGCGGGTCCATGGCGCCCTCGGCCACGGCGACCAGCGCCCAGTGCCTGCCCTCGTCCCATCTGCTCCTGAGGATGCGGCACACCTCGTCGGTGTCGAAGGGCTCCTCCGGGAGGAGTATCACGGATGCCCCGCCGGCCATGCCGCCATGCAGAGCCATCCAGCCCGCATGCCTTCCCATGATCTCGACGACCACCACCCTCTCGTGGCTCCTGGCAGTCGTCTCGAGCCTGTCGAGAGATTCCATCACGATATTGATCGCGGTATCGAAGCCGAATGTGTAGTCGGTCGCCGCCAGGTCGTTGTCTATGGTCTTCGGGACCCCGAGGACCTTGAAGCCCGATTCGGAGAGCTTCCTCGCCACGCCCAGCGTGTCCTCGCCTCCTACGGCGATCAGGCAGTCGATGGAGTTCCTGGACAGGGTGTCCGCGATCCTCTGCATCCCGTTCTCGACCTTGAACGGATTTGTCCTCGAGGAGAGGAGGATGGTGCCCCCCTGCTTGTGGATATCGCGCACGTCCTCGATTCCGAGGTCCCTCCCCTGGTCCTCGAGGACGCCCTTCCATCCCCGCAGGAAGCCTGTCACCCTGTGCCCACCCGAGACGGCTCGGTAGACGACCGCTCTGATCACAGCGTTGAGACCGGGGGCGTCGCCCCCTCCCGTCAGGATAGCGAGATGCACCTTTCGACCTCCCGTTCAATCCCTGGCGTTCACGCCCAACCGCCGGCGGGCCGCATCTCCGCCGCCAGCTTCGAAAAGGCTTCCAGATCCAGCGACTGGTCACCGTCGGAAAGCGCCCGAGCGGGATCCGGGTGGATCTCGATCATCAGGCCGTCGGCCCCGGCCGCGAGGCAGGCCTTCGAGAGGGGTTCCACGAGATCCCTGCGCCCGGCGGCATGGCACGGGTCGGCGATGACCGGGAACCCTGCCTTGCGGCGTGCTATGACGATCGCAGCGAGATCGAGGGTGTTCCTCGTCCATGGCTCGATGGTGCGGATGCCCCTCTCGCAGAGGACCACCCTGTCGTTGCCTTCGTTGATCAGGTACTCCGCCGCGAGCAGCCACTCCTCTATCGTCGCCATGAAGCCCCGCTTGAGGAGCACCGGCCTGCCGCACCTGCCCAGCTCCGTAAGAAGGGCCGAGTTGTGCATGTTGCGGCTGCCCACCTGGAGCATGTCCGCAGCTTCGGAGACCGGACCTATCATGTCCGCGGACATGACCTCCGAGACCACTGGTATCCCGAGTGAGCTGCGGACCGATGCGAGCATGCGGAGACCCTCGAGCCCCAGGCCCTGGAACTTGTAGGGGGAGGTGCGCGGCTTGAAGGCTCCGCCCCTGAGCATCGAGGCTCCCGCCGACACCGCCGCCCTGGCGCACCTGTCGAGCATCTCCTCGTCCTCGACCGCGCACGGGCCCGCGATCAGCACCGGCCTGGGTCCTCCGAACTCGACTCCGGCAACTGTCACTGGACGCAGAGACAAGGCTACCTCCGTGAAATCGTCTCGATCATGAATGCCAGCATCTCTCTCACGGCATCGTCGGAGACAGGGCCGGGGTTGTGACCCACGGCGCTGTCGAGCTGCTCCTCGACCCAGTCCGGGTCATAGGGGTCGGAGACCGCTCCCGTGAGGGCCGCCCTGTGGTTGATGAGCTTCACTATCTCGATGTCCGTCCTGAGGAGGTCGCTCCTCCATTCCGTGCCCGCCGGCGGCCGCCCCAGCGCAGCCCTGTCCACCTTGCCTCCGGGGGTGCGGGGGAGGTCGGGGACCATCCTGAAGGTACGCGGGATCTTGTAGTCGTCCAGGAATCCCCTCAGGAAGCTCCTCAGCGAGGCGGGCGAAGGCTCGCAGCCCGGCCGGGGGACGACCCAGGCGGCCACGGTCTCCCCCCGCGAGGAGTGGACCTCGCCAGCCACGACCGCGTCGGACACGTCGGGGTGGCGGAGGAGAGCAAGCTCGACCTCGAGGGGGTACACCTTGAGGCCGGCCGATTTGACAAGACCTCCCCGCCTGCCCACGAACAGCAGCCTGCCGGACGACCTGCGGAAGACGTCGCCGGTCCGGAACCAGCCCGACGAGAAACTCTCGGCGGTGGAGACCCGGTCACCCAGGTATCGCTCGGCCACGGCATCGCCCCGGAAGCGCAGCTCGCCCTCCCCGTCGCCCTCGATCCGGTCTCCGGAGGAGTCGATCAGCTCGGCCTCGTATCCTTCGACGACGGAGGAGAACCCCTCCGTCCCGGGAGCGCCCACCAGCGCCACTCCCGAGGTTTCAGTGCTGCCCCAGACCGGCGTGACGTCGATCGATGTCAGGGAGCGGAAGAGGGAGAGGAAATCGGACGAGATGTGCATGCCCCCGGCTTCGATGATCCGAAGGGTGCCCAGGCCGGCGCCCCGCCTCCCCGCGACTCTGGCGAGGCCTTCGAGCTGCGGCGGGAGACCCATGAGAAAGGTCACTCCGTGCCTCTCGATCAGGTCGAGGGCCTCCCTCGGGTAGCGCGTTGCGGTGAGCACGCTTGTGCCGCCCAGCAGGAGCGCCCTCGCGAAGAGCTCGTGCGGGTGTCCGACCGAGGAGAACAGGGACATGTGGACGTCGCTCCCCGCCAGTCCGAGCGCGGCGCTGATGCCGCGCGTGTTGGCGAGCAGCTGCTCGGAGGTGGTGGCCACTATCTTGGGCATGCCGGTGGAGGCTGATGTCACGTTGAGGTAGACCACCGAGGACGGAGCCGGGTCGGGCAGCTCCACATCCCCGGCCGGGACGGGGAGCGACGAGGCCGGCAGTGCCGGGAAGCCGCTCCAGGCCTGGGGAGGCGCCTCGTCGCAGGCCACGAAGGTCCTGCCCGCGATCCTGGCGATCCTCCTGGCCACGGCCCCGGGCCATGACGGGCTGACGGAAAGGAACCGGCAGCCCAGCATCGAGGCTGCGAGGAAATGCACCGGCAGCCACGCGGACTTGGCGCCTGCGTAGGCAAGCGTGTCCCCCTCCCGGATGCCGGAGGCCAGGAGCGAGCAGGCCACCGCCCGGGAGCCGGCGAGCCATTCCGCGTATGTGAAGGCCCGCGAGTCGTCGGCCAGGGCTGTCCTGCCCGGGAAACGCTCTGCGGCCGACGCCAGGTATCCGTGCAGGCTACAGGCTGTCGGCCTACTCAATCTTGTTGCCGCACTCGGGGCAGAACTTGCTCCCCGGCGACATGTCGGCACCGCACTTGGGGCACTTCACGACCCCTGTCTTCGTCCCGCACTCGGGGCAGAACTTCGCCCCGGGCGCCAGGATCGCGCCGCACTTGCCGCACGTTGCGGAGAGCGGCTTGCCGCACTCGGGGCAGAACTTGCCCGGCACGACCATCTTCGAGCACGCGGGGCAGGCCACGAGAGCGGCGGCCGGAGCTGCCGCCGTGGGGGCCGGAGCAGCCTGCTGAGGCTGTCCCCCGCCCATCATGCCCTGTGCCATCATGTTCGCCATCGCGGCGCCCATGCCGACTCCGGCGCCGAGGCCGACGCCCGTGCCGGCGGCTCCGCCGGCCTGGTTCTGGGCTGCGTCGCTCACTGCGGTGGCGGTCTTGAATCGCATGTAGTCGTTCATGTTGCCGAGGGCGGCCATCGAGGTGCGCTCGTCGATGCGCTTCTGGACCTCGTCGGGCGGCGTGATGGCGTTGATGTAGAAGTCCACGAGCTGGATGCCGTACTTCTCGAAGTCGTCGCCCAGCCTGGCCTTGGCCAGCGTGCTTATCTCGTCGTAGGACTGGGCGAGGTCGAAGATGCTGGTGAGGGTTTCGCCCATGAGATCGGCCAGCCGGGAGATGATGACGCCTTTGAGATAGCTCTCGACGGCATCGGTCGTGTAGCGGCCCTCCGTGCCCACGAGCTTGTTGATGAAGAGCTGGCTCTGGGAGACCTTGATGGAGAACTGCCCGAAGGCGCGCAGGCGCACCATGGCCAGTTCCTTGTCACGGAAGATGATGGGTTCCTTGGTGCCCCACTTCATGTCCGTGAAGGTCTTCTTGTTCACGTAGTAGACTTCGGCGCGGAAAGGCGAGCCTTCCCCCTCGAAGGCCATGCCCGCGAGCTCGGCGAGGAGGGGGATGTTCTGGGTCGTCAGCGTGTGCCTGCCCGGCCCCATCGTATCCATCGCCTTGCCGTCGCGGAAGAAGACGGCCTCCTGGCTCTCCCTCACAACCAGCTGGCTGCCTATCCTGAACTCACCCGAACCGGTCTGGGGTTCGCGATGGACGATCTCCTTGCCGGTGTCGTCGAGCCATTCGATGATCTCGGGTCGCTTTATCATTCAGGTCCTCCCGGGCTTTCTTCAGTCCATGGGCTGGTTGTGCTCGAGATCGATCATCAAGTCTCTCCTCGAGGCCATCTTCTCGCTGAATCCGAGCAAAAGGCCGATCAGGCCGTCGACATGGCCGCTGATCGTATCGCCGGCTCCGGCTGCCGAATAGAGGGCCTTGACGGCTTCCTCGATCGCCTGCACGTCCTCGGCCAGGGCGACATCGAATGCATACAGCTTGTCGAGCTCGTCCTCCTGGACCTTGTGCACATCGAACCAGCCACGGTATCCCCTGTCGGCGAAGCGGATCTCGTCGGTGACCTTCTCGAGCCGCTTCTGGAGCCTGTCGATGTCGCCCACCTTGGCCAGCAGGTCCGGGCCGTGCAGGCTGTTGACGGTCTCGCCGACGCTGGTCCTGACCTTCTCCAGCCTCTCGACGAGGAGCATGCGGAACAGCTGGTCGTTGTCACGCCGCTCTTCCTTGCGTTTGTAACCCTTGTAGCCCGGAATGAGGCGGATGGCCTTCTCCAGGATGTTCAGGCTCCTCCCGTCTTCGCCCATCTCCCCCGTCCTTTCCGCTGGTGATAGTCCAGTCCGGTCAAGATACCAATGGCCATATCCGCGTCAATGCACCGCATGCGACCTTGCCGTGCGGATGTTGGCGAGGTGCCCCGCGAGGTCCCTTGCGAAGAGGTGGGTCCCGCTGCCGTCCTCCCTGCTCACGAAGTAGAGGTACCCGGCCGTGGTGTCGGGATCGGCCACCGCAGCCAGCGAGGCCGTGCCGGGCGAGCATATCGGCCCGGGCGGGAGCCCGCCATGCCTGTAGGTGTTGTAGGGGCTGTCGATCCTCAGGTCGGCATAGGAGAGGCGCTCGCGGACCTCGCCCAGGGCGAACTGAACCGTGGCGCAGCTCTCCAGGCGCATCCCGGCGCTCAGCCTGAGCAGGAATACGCCGGCGATGGCGGGTCTCTCCGAATCCACCCTCGCCTCGCGTTCCACGATGGAGGCGAGGACCACGGCCTGCCGACGGGACAGCCCCATCCGCTCGAGGGCAGGATCCCATGCGGGCTCCCACCGCCGCAGTCCGGTATCCACGATGGAGGTCAGCACTTCGCGCGCCCCCAGCGAGTCGGCGAACTCGTAGGTCTCCGGGAAGAGGTATCCCTCCAGGCCAGGCGCCCCCGTGAGGGCCAGCAGCGAGGAGTCGCCGGCAGCCTGCTCGAGCGAGTCCAGCGGGATGCCGAGCGAGGCCGAGAGCGTCTGCAGGCTCTGCGGGAGCGTCAAGCCCTCGGGCAGGGTCACCCAGTGCGTCGGCACCGGTACGACACGGCCTTCGGCGATCCGCATCAGGATGGTGTCGAGGGGCATGGAGGAGTCGAGGAGATAGGTCCCGGCCTGGAAACGGTCCGCGACGCCCGTCCTCTCGGCCCTCCAGAGGGCGAAAGTCGACCAGCGCACCAGTCCGGAATCCTGGAGCGCCCCGGCTATCCGCCCCGCACCCCAACCCCTGGGAACCGGGAAGAGGACCTCCCTCCCGCCGCCGGGCGGAGACGAGACCCAGCGGAAGGAAAGGAGGGCGGCCGCTGCGAGGAGAACCGCAGCTAGAATGCCGGCGGACGCTCTTGCCTTCACGGTATGTGCAGATGTCTCTTGAGGATGCTTACTGCCGCGAGCGAGTCCAGCGCTCCGTCCCTCTTCCAGCGACCGGGCAGGGAGGCCCTGGCCTCGGCCGTGGTCCCCGTCTCGCGCTCGAGCACGACCTCGAAACCTTCGAGGCGCAGCCGCCCTGCCAGCGACTCGACCTCTTCGCACAGCTCGGTACGGCGCCCGGATGCCGAGAGAGGAAGGCCGAGGACCACGACGAGGGCCTCGCCTGGCTCGGAGAGGGCATGGAGTCTCGACAGGAGCTCCGTCCATCCCCCGGACACCGGCTCCAGGGGGAGGACGATCCCTGCGATTATCGAGGCGAGGCCGGTCCTCCTCCTGCCATAGTCGACCGCGACGGTTGTCATCTCAGAAGTCCCTGGCGGCCATCGACCTGTACGCGCCGCGCATGGTGAATACGGTCAGCGCGGCGGTCACCGGGACCAGGAAGAGGGCGAGGAGGGACATGGGCTGAACCATGGCGCGCTCGCGGAAGCCTTCCGACAGGTAGGCCTTCGTGGCCATCGAGAGCGCGGATACGACCACCAGCACATAGCCCATCGAGGCGAAGGCGGCGATGATCCCCCCCTGCCCGCTGGCGATGCTCGCTGCGCTGTTGTCGTCGAACCTGGGGAAGATCGCCCCCAGGGAGATGTTTATGCTGACGAGGGCGAAGCAGAGGAGGAGTATCGATCCGAGGGCCTCGGCCATCAGGATCGCTCCGGCTCCCAGCTTCCAGGTCGAGTAGAAGCCCGTGAGCAGCATGACCGGCAGTATCCCCGTGAAGGACTGCAGCCACTTCGACCTCAGCATGAACCTCCTGGCTCCGGGGACCTGGAGGAGGAAGTTGAGCCCGGGTCCCTCGAGGCTTGTCGAAGGGAAGCAGAACCTCACCAGCAGGGTCGCTATCACGAAACCCGTGAACGAGATGTTCATGTATACCGCGACACCCAGCCAGAGCCGGGAGGCGATGGCCAGGGGGAAGCGGCCCAGGCTCCCGGCGTAGAGCACGAACAGCCCGAGCAGGAGGCCCAGCTGACTGAGCTGGACGGGGTCGCGCAGGAAGAGGATGGTGTCCTTCTCCATCATGGCCCTCACGGGTCCGCCGAGCCTGAACACGGGAAGGCTGCGCTCCGGTCTCCCGCTGTCCCCCGAGACCGCGGAATACATCCTGCGGAAGCCGGGGCAGACCAGGAGAGCTGCCGCGGTGCATACGACGAAGGCTTCGCCCCAGAGCATGAGGGACGCTCTGATGGCAGTCCCTGCGCCGTTCCCGGAGGCCGCCGAGGAGAGAACGGAGGCGAAAAGCGCCGAGGGCCATGGCGAGTGCCCCGCCTGCGGAAGGCCTGCCACGAATCTCTGGACGGCGTCCAGCGATGCGCTGGAGTCAGGGATGACGATGCCGGAAGGCTGCATGCCCTGGAAGAACACGGCCAGCCCGGCGGCGGAGAGGACCACCGCCCCGGCCGCCCCCCTCCTGAGCCCGGTCATGCCTCCCACCCTCGAGAGCAGCGACATCACGACCGTCCCGAGAGCCACGGATACCAGGACGAGCGGGATCAGCATCAGGATCCCCGCCAGCGCGGCGGAGGCCGGGCGGCCCGTCTCGGACGCGAAGGCGGCGATGATGGGTATGCCGAGCAGGATCGTGGACCATCCCGCATAGAACCAGCTCTCGAACATCCTGAAGAGCGCCGCGTGCCCGGCCTGGAACGGCATACCCAGCAGGAATGCGGTCTCGCCGGACCTGAACAGTGTCGAAGTGCCGCTTATGAGGGACGACACCGCCAGGAAGACGGTGAACGCCATGAAGGCCGAGGAGAGGAGCCGCGCCGAGAGCGCCAGCCCGAAGTCGGGCGAGGGCAGGGCTACGAGCTGCGAGAAGAGGAACCTGAAGAGCAGGAACATGGCCGGTGCTATGATGGAGAGGGTCAGGGCTCCCGCGAGCACCTTCAGACGGTTGCCTTCCCACATCGATGCCATGGCTCCCCGGAGGGAGCGGGCCTTCATGGACAGCAGGAGCGCCAGTACGCGAAGCACTCCATAACATAGCACCGACGGCGGAGGCGCGCCTCTTCCCGGCGGCCCGGGCCGCCTATCTGACCACGACCACCGCCTGCGTGACCGGGACCTCTCCGGGAGCCTCGAGCCTGACGAAGTAGACGCCCGGCTCCGCGATCGAGAAGGAGCCGTCGCCTGCGGAGACGGAGCCGCAGGACCTTCCGTCGATGGAGTAGAGAGTCACGACGCCGCCGCTGCCGGGAGCTTCGGAATGCACGGTGACAAGGCCGCTCGAGGGCGACGGGTGCGCCTCGAGCACCATCCCGCCGGCTGCGGGGTCTTCACCGATCCCGGTCTCGAGGAGTTCGCTCATCCTGACCATGTGCGAATTCAGGATCTCGGCGGTCGCAATGGACTGGACGAACGTCGTCAGGTAGAGCTGGTCCCATTCCCATGACGGGTCCACCAGGTAGTCGACGTCGAGGAGGATCGTCTCGGGTGACGAGGAGAACGACACCGTCGTCCCATCGGATCCGAATAGATTGTCCCGCAACGCATAGTTGAAATCGACCCCCTGCGTCGCGAAGGTGCCCGTGCCGGGGATCCCCGATTCGCTGACCATCGCGTGGACGGTGGCCTCGGTATCCATGCCCATGTCGGTCGACAGGCTGATGGTCAGCGTTCCGGACGAGGGCGACGACGCCTCCGAGGCCTCGACGCCGATCCCCACGTGGCAGGGCACAGCCATCCTGGTGCTGAAGTAGTCAGGGATCGTCTCGAGAGGCCAGGCATCGTAGAGGCCGTCGATCATGATCGTCGGGAACGCCGAGATGCCGTAGAAGTCCAGCCTGGCCTGATGGTCGGCGGGATCCGCGGCATAGACAGGGTCGCTCGAGCTCCCGTAGTGGATCGCCACGAGAGCGGCCTGGCCGGGATGGTCATCCAGGAACTGCTCGACAGTGACCGCACTGCCAGGGCAGGAGCCTCAACCGTCCCAGGTGAATTCCTCGAACATGACGCATCTGTCCGCCGCCGAGGCCAGCGCGGACAGGATCAGGAACGCAGGCAGGAAACGCATCCAGGACCTCCTTGAACCAGCATCCGTGCTGGAGGATGGGCGCAACCCCGTCCGGACCGGGGATGCGTCCGGTCAGCGCTGCCGAGCCATCCCGTCGAGCTCCTCCCGGGCCTGCGGTACCATCGCGAGGAACTCCCCGATGGTCGGGCAGGCCTGGTAGTCCTCGCAGGCGCCGCAGCCCGCAACGCCCCTCGCCATGCCGCACATCCGGATGCCGCACTCTCCGCAATGCCCGATGTGCCTGCCCTCGACGACTGTGCAGCCCACGCAGTCGATCTCCGAAGGCGGGATGTCGGAGGAGTACATCTTCGACCACTCCTCAGCGGTCCTGGCCCTCAGCTCGTCATCACCTGTCAGCCTCGCCACGTATGCGGGACACTCCGAGCAGACCAGACCGCAGTACGAAACCAGCTTCATGCCTCTCCCCCTTCCTCCGCCGCCGGACGTCTCACGACGGCGACGGCCCTGCCCTTCCATCTTCCTCCCGAGTAGTAGATCGCCGCGGCGGCGCACCCCACGACCCAGCCCGCGGGGATCGAGAACCAGATCCCGTCCGTCCCTGCGAACGAGGAGAACCAGAGGGCACAGGGTATCCGGACGACCCACAGGGCGAGGATGGTGTTGAGAAGAGGAGCCATCGCCTCGCCCGCCCCTCTCAGGACGCCGTTGACGACGAACATGGAGGAGAAGACCATGTAGAATATGCCTACGATCAGGAGATAGTGCTCACCGATCCTCACCACCTCAGGATCTCCGTTGAACAGCCCCATGAGGGGCCTCGCGAAGAGGATGACCCCCAGGCTCGTCAGCCCCGAGATCACGAGGGACATGATCAGACCTGCCCGCAGGCCTCTCCGCACCCTTTCGACCCTCCCCGCCCCGATGTTCTGACCCGTGAATGTGGACATCGCCTGGCTGATGTTCATGGCCGGCATCATGGCGAAGGAGTCGAGCCGCCCGGCTGCGGTGTAGGCAGCCAGGGCATCCGTTCCGAACCCCCCCACGATCCTGGTGAGGACCATCAGACCCGAGGCCACCAGGGTCTGCTGGAGTCCTGTGGGCAGCCCGATGCGCATGGAGTGCCCGAAGATCTCCCTGTCGAAGCGGAGCTCGGAGAGGGAGAGCCTGACAAACCTGTTGCGCCGGTTCAGGAACAGGACGGCGCCCGCGAAGGAGGCGGCCTGGGAGATCACGGTGGCCCAGGCCGCTCCGGCCACGCCCCAGGAGAACACGACGACGAAGAGCAGGTCGAGGACGACGTTCAGCAGAGTTGCGAACACCAGGAGGTACAGGGGGGTCCTGGAATCTCCCAGACCCCTGAGGATGGCCGCCACGGCGTTGTATCCGAAGGCGGCGATCGTCCCGGTGAAGAGGATGTGCAGGTACGTCACCGCCTGCGGCATGGCTTCCGGAGGCACGGCGAGCATCCTCAGTATCGCGCCCGTGGTCAGGTACCCAACAGCCGTCACCGCGAGGGCCGCCCAGAACAGGAAGATGAAGGCCGTATCCGCGGTGGCCCTTATCCTGGCGGAGTCCCTGGCTCCGAAGAACTGGGCGACCAGGACGGTGGTACCCATCGTGACGCCCATGATGAGGGCGACCATCAGGAAGAGCACCGAGAAGGACGCGCCGACCGCCGCGAGGGCCGTCTTGCCCAGGAAGTTGCCCACCACGATGCTGTCCACCATGTTGTAGAATTGCTGGAAGACGTTGCCCAGCAACATGGGAAGGGTGAAGAACAGGATGCCCCTCGCCTCGCTCCCGCTCGTGAGGTCGGTCAAATCCCGGAGGCCGTGTCGGGGGATGACTCCGCTACTCCCCGCCTCCGCAGCAGGAGCAGCCGGATCTCCTCCTGAGCATGCCGCCGACCAGGACCAGGACGATGCCACCCACCAGTATCGCTGCCGCCCCCGGAACCGTGGTCGGAAGCGAGATGCCGGCATAGGCGACGCTGAACCTGCCGGAGATGACGCCTGCAAGGCTTGCTGCGCCTGCTATCACGCCCGCCCATCCCAGCCACTGGACCAGTCCCGTGACGAAGCTCATGCCGCACCTCCGGAGATGGAAATCAGTTTCCCGACCCGCCTGTGAGGATCCTGGACGCTTCCCTCAGCTTCTCTCTCACAGGCAGGCGCTGCGGGCACCTGCTCTCGCACAGGCCGCAACCCGTGCACCTGTCGGCCCGGGCCTCGGGCTTGAGGGAGCTGTTGTAGTCCATCCCCGGGATGCCCGATCCGGGGAACATGCAGGCCTCGTTGTAGATCATGAATATCCTGGGAATGGACACTCCGGCCGGGCACGGCATGCAGTAGCCGCACTTCGTGCAGCCCACGCCGTGGAGGGATCTGTACGCCCTCTGGACACCGCCGACGGCCTTCAGGGCGGAGGCTGTCAGCGTGCCCGGGAGGACTGCCGAGGCCACCCCGGCGTTCTCGTCCAGCTGGACCCGTGTGTTCATGCCGCTCAGCACGGTCGAGACGCCCGGCTGATCGAGCACCCAGGACAGGCACCACCCGGCGGCGCTCCTGGCCCTGCCTGCGCGCTTCCATGCGGTCTCGACGGATTCCGGCAGGCCTCCCGTCAGATCCCCTCCCCTGAGGGGCTCCATGACGACGACTCCCAGTCCCTTTCCGGCGGCGTACTCCAGCCCGGTCCTGCCGGCCTGCTCGTTCTCGTCGACGATGTTGTACTGGATCTGGCAGAAATCCCATCCATAGGCGTCGACTATGGGAGCGAACGCGGCGGGCTTGTCATGGAAGGAAAACCCCGCGAAGGAGATACGCCCATCCTTCTTCAGGCTGTCGAGGAATTCGAGGACCCCGAGATCGCATACCCGTGCGAAGGACGACTCGTTGAGGGCGTGAAGGAGGTAGAAGTCGACGTGCTCCACACCGAGCCTCGAGAGCTGCACCGAGAAGAGCCGTTCGAAGGAGGTCCTGCGCCTCGCCAGCCAGACGGGCAGCTTCGTCGCGATGTGGAGCCCCTTGCGTGACCCCGCTGCGCGGAGGAACTCGCCGACGACGGATTCGCTCTTGCCTCCCATATAGTTGTATGCGGTGTCGAAATAGTTGACGCCCGCGTCCCGGGCTGCCATGAGGAGCGAGATAGCGGCTCCCGTGTCGAACCTGGGACCCCAGGTGGGTCTGCCCCTCCTGTTGAGGAATCGCATGCAGCCGAAGCCGAGCGCGGAGACGGAGACTCCCGTCCTGCCCATGGTTCTGTAAAGCATGGCCGGAACATGGGGCAGCCCGGGGGCGGGTGCAATCCCGCCTCCGGGGAGCCCGTCAGCGCTGGAATCCGGGGATGTCGGCGGGCACGGGGAGCGAGAGCTCGACGAAGCCTCTGAAGATCCCGTCCTCGAACAGCGGACTCTGGTAGATCAGCTTCCTCCGCCCGTCCCTGAGGATGAAGTAGGCGTTGGGAACCTTCCGCTCGTATAGCTCTCTGACCTTCGCCAGGGCGCGGGGCGGGTGACAGTCGAAGACACTGGTACCGATCAGAGAAGCTCCTCCGCTGGAGGCGAAGGTCTCCTGCGATATCCCGTTCATGTAGACCACGGTCCCGGCTTCGTCGCAGACCGTCACCGCAAAGGACGCGAGGTCTGCCCACTCATCGATCATCATCTGCAGCCCCTCCTCCGCACGGCAGAGTGCCTGCCCTGGACATCTCCAGCACCTCGGTGAAGCTGGCCGGCGGAGGGCACTCGAGGCGCAGCACGGTTCCTCCCGGCGCCTCCACCGTAAGCACGAATGCATGGAGCATCATCCGGGGAAGGAGGATCTGGGACGACCTGCAGCCGTACCTCCTGTCTCCGGCGATGGGATGCCCCGAAGCGTACAGGTGGGCTCTTATCTGATGCCTCCTCCCCGTGCGCGGGCGGACGGCGAGGAGCGAGTGGCTTTCGTGCCGTTCCAGGACCTCGTAGTCGGTCACCGACGGCTTTCCCCCCGGGATGTCCACCGCCACCCTCCCCGATCCGAAGACCCGCAGAGGCAGGTCGATCGTCCCCCTGTCCTCACGGGGCCTTCCGAGCACGAGTGCGAGGTAGACCTTCGACGCCGTGCCGTGCTCGAACTGCATCGACAGCAGCCTGTGGGCATCGGGGGTCCTCGCGAACACGACAAGCCCGCTGGTGTCCGCGTCGATCCTGTGAACCACGAACAGCCTGCAGGCCGTCTCCTGCTCCAGGACCCTGCGGAGGTCCTCCCTGCCGGGAGACCTGTCGGGGATGACCGGCATCCCCTCGGGCTTGGAGGCTGCGATCAACTCGGCGCTGTCGTAAAGTATCCGGGCAGTCCCCAATGAGCCTCCATCGTTCCCCGGCGGTGCCGGCCAAAAACGTTGCGCAGGCCGGTAACATGTCTATCGTGGTCGACAGGCGCATATTCCGCCTGCCGTCCGGGCCGCGCCGTCGCCCGGCGCGGCGGTGACGAAGGCCTTTCGGGGCGGGGCGCCCCTTCGGAGGATGACTGCCGATGATACCGGCCATTCTGCTCGCGCTGCCCCCGGCTGCCGATGCAGGAGCCATCGGGGGGGATCTCTGGATGTTCGATGCGGACATCCGCCAGGCAGGCCAGGAGCCCTGGATGGAGGAGGTCCTGGTGGTCTTCAGGGCCGAGGACTACTTCGTGGGCATCGCTCCTCGGGAGTCGGCGGAGGCTTCGTACTCCGCGACGCTCCTCGCTGAAGGCCCGATCGATCTGGAGGCCTGCAGGCTGGTCCACCTGAGGCCCGGAGCGGAGCCGCCCCCGGATATGCCCGGGAGGACGATCCTGGCCAGGGGCTCCATCGTCATCCTGCGCCTGCCGGAGCCGACGGACGGACCGGTCGGGATGGAAGGGGTCTTCTTCGTCCAGCCCCTGAGGGTCTACCGCGTCAGGCCGGTCTCTCCAGCGGGTCCGGACGGAGGCGGCTGAGACGGCATGGTCGAGGACATCGTGCCCTCGGGCAGCGAGGACGGCGTCTGGGCGACCACACCGGGTGCCGACGGAAACGGGGGCGGACCGGCGCAAGGTGCCGGGGAGCTGGGCGAGGGAGGCCGCTAGATGACCACCAGCCTCGCCGAGAACATGCCCGCGGCCGTGTTCAGCCTCACCAGATAGACTCCCGCGGCCGGTCTTCCCCGGCCGTCCCCCGCCCAGCCGAAGGAGTGCGGCCCGGGCTCCAGCGTGCCCGAGAAGACGATATCCACAAGCCTCCCGGAGAGGTCGTAGATCTCCAGGGTGGCCCGCCCCGCGGAATCCGTCGCGAAGTCGAGCGAGACGCTCCCTGCGGAAGGGTTGGGGCACACCGAGAGCCGGCAGGCCGCCTCTCCTTCAGCGCCCGTCCCGGTGGTCGGACCCAGCCAGCCGTTGAGGCTGACCCCCTGCGCATAGATCCCGTAGTCGTTCCTGTAGTCGCACCAGGCATAGAGAGCGCTCTGACCCGTGCCCTCGCACAGGACGAGATCGTCCTTGCCCCCGAGGCTCGCAGCCGAGAGCGTGACCGGACCCCAGTCGAGCACTCCGTCGCTGCCGAGCCTCATGGAGCGGACCGAGGTCCCTGAAGCCCCGCGGAAGAATCCGACATAGACTCCTTCGGCATCCGCGAGCGCCCTGACGAAGGATATCTGCTGAGACCCCAGAGGCACGAGCTGGAGGCCGGCATCGGTCCACTGCCTCGCGCCGGATGCAGAGAAACTCTGGCCGTAGACGCCGTACTGATCCTGGTTGTCGTTCTCCTCGACCCAGAAGACCACCGTCTGGTCCTGATCCGGGAAGTACGCGGCGGAGGGGTACATGTGCAGCCGGTTGCTCGTGTTGGTCGATGCCTGCGCCCCGTTCATGGGGAACAGCATGTCCCCGGACGCGTCCATGTGCTGCACCCAGACCTCGAAGGTCGAGAGGTCGACCGCGTCGTACCAGCTGCAGACCGCTCCGCCCTCGCCGTCGGACAGCACCTCCGGGTTGGTCCATGCCGAGATGTGGCCCGAATCGTAGATGAGCACGGGCGATCCTCCCCATGCCCAGCTCCCGGACGGATCCAGCATGCCTGTGTACAGGTGGGTGACCGGATACGGGAAGTTCCCGGTCGAGCTCTTCCAGAGCAGGATGGCATTGTCCCCCGAGGCGGGCGCAAGGCGCGGGAGTGTGAGGTTGCGGACCGGGTCGTCGAGGATGATGCCGTCCTCCCCCCACAGCTTGTCGCCGTCCGGCGACAGCTTCTGGAGGACGATCGTGTAGTCGGTGCCGGACTTCCCCCAGGCGATCACGGCGTTGCCGCTCTCTGTCACGGCGACGGACGGGGCTGCCTCGAGGCTCGGCTCCGAGGTGTCGGAGAGGCTTACGCCGTCCGGGCCCCACAGGAACGTGCCGTCGCTACCGATCTTGTACGCGGAGATGTCGAACTCACCCGCGGTGTGGCGCGAGTCCGCGAACGCTATCACCGCGTTGTCCGAGGCGTCCACCGCCATGTCGTAGTCGACGAGCCAGGACTCCTGCGGGTGGCTGCTGACCAGCAGCCCGTCGACAGCGAACATCTTGTTCCCCTGGGCATCCAGGCGCTGCAGATACAGACAGTAGCTTCCGCTGCGCGAATCGAACCACGAGATGAAGCAGCCGCCGTCCGAGGTGGCCGCCATCTTGGGCGTGCATTGCTCGCCTGTGAGATCACAGATCTGGAGATTCTGAAGGGAGTCGGCGCCCCATTGCGCCGATACGGCAGACGGCAGGAGCAGAAGGAGGACACCGATAGCTATGGGCACCATCCTTTTGGACATACTCACTCGCTCTCCGCGTCCCCTCAGGGGCGCAAGCGCAACCCCCTGTCCCGGGGCGGCCCCGCCGCCGCAGGACTCCGTGGTGTCAATCTGGGTCCCGGCCGCCGCCGGGGCAAGTGCCCCCTTCCGGAGCTGCCCGACCGGGAGCGCGGGCTGGATCAGGCCTTCAGGGGAGCCCCGGGGCCGAGAACAGGTGCGCTTCCTCTAGGAAGGCGGTGAGGAGCTCGATCGCAGTCTCCACGTCGTGTCGATGGATGACCGCGCCAGGGCCGTGTCCATACCTTGTCGGGATGGATATGCAGGCGGCGTGGGGACCGGCGCCCCACCGCTGGATGACCGAGGTGTCCGTGCCGCCCGCGAGGAGTATCTCCATCTGGTGGTCGATGCCCCGCTTCTCCGCCATGCCCCTGAGGAACTCCACGAGCTCCGGCGAGCTGATGACGGAGCCGTCCATGAACTTCACTGCGGCCCCCCCGCCGAGGGGACAGATCTTCAGCCTGGGGGGATGGTCGGGGATGTCTCCGGCCCCTGTGACGTCCAGCGCGATGGCCAGGTCGGGTTTCACGTCCATGGCGGCCACGGTCGCACCGCGCAGGCCTACCTCCTCCTGGGAGGTGCCGACTGCGTACACGTCGATGGCGGGATTGCGATAGCGCCTGAACGCCTCGGCCATCACGAACACGCCGACCCGGTCGTCGAACGCCTTCGCCAGGAAGCAGTCCCCCATCTCGGCGAAGGGCGTGGCCATCGAGACCCAGTCACCCCGGGAGATCTTCGCCCTGGCGTCCTCCGACTGCATGCCCGTGTCGATGTAGATCTCGTCGAGCCTGGTCTGGCGGTTGACGTGCTCGGGCAGCCATGCCGCCCTGCGCTGAACCACTCCGGGGATCACGGCGCCCTGGCGGGTGTGGATCCTCACGGAGTGCCCGATGATGTTCTCGGCAGCCCAACCGCCTATGGGCGCGAGCGAGATGAATCCGGCGTCGTCGATGTTGAACACGAGGAAGCCGATCTCGTCCATATGTGCGGCGAGCATCACTTTGCGTATGCCTTCGCCACCCTTGCGCACCGCCGTGAAGTTCTTCACCGCGTCGACGCGGGTCTCGTCCGCCAGACCGCCGATCTCCTCCTTCAGCAGGGAGATGACGCCATCCTCGCGGCCGGACACGCCGTCGACCTCGCAGAGCCTCTTCAGCAGCCCGGTGTTCAGCTCACCCATCGCAGTGCTCACCTTCCGTCGCGCGGTGCGATCCATTCGAAGCCGGCGGCCTCCAGGCAGCACCCCGCCCTCGCGCCGGCGAAATCCATGCTTCCGGTGACCGCCTCGCAGGCTTCCAGGGGTGTCAGTCCCTTCTCGAGGATCAGATCGAGGTACAGGATCTCGAGTATCCCGCTCGCCGCCCAGTCGACGCTGTTCCGGTAGCCGGACACCACGAATCCCTCCGGCCAGTCCCTCCTGGAGGAGGCGATGGTCCGCGGGATGTCCCCCGCCATCATCAGGCATGACGAGAAGTGGATCATGGCGAGGTTCCTGCAGGGCTCGAGAGCGTCGAGCAGCTCCTGCCGCCCTATCGTGCCCTCGGCCACGGCCACGCCCTCGCTCGACGCATGGGATGAGACCAGCAGGCAGACGGTGCCGGGGAGCATGGCCGTCTCGGCGCAGAAGAGCTCGAGGTCGGACGAGTCGTGGATGAACCTCTGCCTGACTTCGACGCCCTCGACCCGGCTGAACCAGGCTTCCAGCATCTCGCCGAACGAATACTCCTGCTCGTCGAGGCCTGACTGCCACTCGGCCTCGAGAACCACCAGCCACTTCGTCGAGCTCCCGGAACCCGACCGGAATCCCTCCCACGAGCTCCACGAGGAGGAGCCCTCGGCCCTCCACATGCCGCTGAAGCTGTTCCCGTCCGGCGAGAGCTCGAACCATCCCTCGCCCCTCGCGGACGGTTCCTCGTATTCGAAGACGAGACGCCCCTCGGGGTTCGTCCTCCCCCTGACCGTGCAGAGCCCGCCCATCGTGTAGTAGCCCTGGACGGTGCCGCCCACCTCCTGGACGAGGTTCAGGCTGCCGTAGGTGGTCTCCCAGAGGCCGGTGAAGTCGGGTGCGGATTCCGCGGAGAAGGCCGCAGGGGCGAGACACAGCAGCGCCAGGCGGGCGAATCTCATTCCAGCACCGCCCTTATCCTGCGGATTCCCGAGGACGAGCTCTTCTCGGACTGTATCCTGAATCTGCCCAGCATTCCGGTGCGCTCCACGTGCGGCCCTCCGCAGATCTCGACCGAGAAGTCCCCGATCGAGTAGACCTTGACCCTCTCGCCGTACCTGTCCGTGAAGAGCCCTATCGCACCGCGCGCAGAGGCCTCGTCGACCGACATCTCCTCGCAGCCCACGGGGAGGTCGCGCGTGATGGCCTCGTTCACCAGCCTCTCGACCTCAGCGACCTGCTCGTCGGTCATCCCTCCGGGATGGCTGAAGTCGAACCTCAGCCTCTCGGCAGTGATGTTGCTCCCCCGCTGCTCCACGTGATCTCCCAGGACCGTCCGGAGCGCCTTGTGAAGCAGGTGCGTGGCCGTATGGAGCCTCGTCACCATGTCGCTGTGATCGGCCAGGCCGCCGCCGAACTTCCTGTCCATGCCCGCACGGGACAGCTCCCGGTGTTTCTCGAAGGCCGCCTGGTATCCCGCCGTATCCACAGTCATGCCGTTCTCAGCCGCCAGCTCGGCCGTGAACTCGACAGGGAACCCGAAGGTGTCGTACAGAGTGAAGGCCACGCGCCCGGGGATGATCCTGGCCGGGTTCTTCATCAGGTTGGGGAGCAGGCGCTCGAATTCCCTGATGCCGCTCTGGAGAGTTTTCGCGAACTGGGCTTCCTCCCTGCGGATCTCCTCCAGGACGAAGGCGCGGTTGCGGGAGAGCTCCGGGTGCACTCCGCTCTCCGTGTCCATGACCACCCTGGCGGCATCCTCGAGGAACTGCCGCTCGATGCCCATCTTCCGGCCGTGTCTTATCGAGAGCCTCAGAAGGCGCCTCAGGATGTAACCCTGGTCTAGATTCGAGGGGGGCACGCCGGAGTCGTCGCCCAGGATATGGGCGGAGGTCCTCACGTGATCGGCCACGATGCGGAGGGATCTCAGGAACCCGGCGTCGGGCGCCGACGCCACGCCGGCCTCTTTCAGCAGGAAATCGAGCAGGGGTCTGTAGACAGGGATGTCGTAGACCGACGAAGCCCCGTTCATCATGGCCACGGTGCGCTCGACGCCCATGCCGGTGTCGACGCATCGCTGCTCGAGAGGGATGTATCTGCCTTCCCTCGTCCTGCAGTACTGAAGGAACACGTCGTTCCAGACCTCGAAGTATCTGCCGCAGCCGCATCCCGGCCTGCACTGCCCGCTGCAGGCGGGCCGGCCCGTGTCGATGAACATCTCGGTGTCCGGTCCGCAGGGGCCCGTCGCCCCGGCGGGCCCCCACCAGTTGTCTTCGCGGCCGAGGAAGTGGATCCTTTCCCTCGGGATGCCGAGCTCCTCCCAGGTGGCTGCGGCCTCCTCGTCGGGCGGCACTTCGTCGTCCCCGGCGAAGACCGTGACGCTCAACTTCGACTGGTCGAAGCCCAGCCACGAGCGGTGGGTCAGGAACTCGTAGCTCCAGGTGATGGCCTCGCGCTTGAAATAGTCGCCGAGGGACCAGTTCCCGAGCATCTCGAAGAACGTCAGGTGCGAAGGGTCGCCCACGCACTCGATGTCGCCGGTCCGGATGCACTTCTGGAAGTCCACCAGGCGGCGCCCCGCAGGGTGCGTCTCCCCCATCAGGAAGGGCACCAGCGGATGCATGCCCGCGGTTGTGAAAAGTACGGTCGAATCGTTCTCGGGGATCAGCGACGCGCCCCGGATGCGGGCATGGCCGCGCCTCTGGAAGAAATCGATGTACATCCCCCGCAGCTCGTCAGATGTCATGGCCCTCCGGGACTAGAGCTGTCGCTCGTAGATCCTGTATGTCTTGTAAGGGTCGGCGGACAGCTCCTTCTCCAGGATCCGCCGCATGGGCAGGTTGTCTTCGAGTATCCACGAGAACTCTCCCCAGGCGCAGCCGGCCTTCAGCCCGTTCTCGATGAGGTGGGACATCAGGAGGGCGTCGAGCCCGCAGGAGCGCCATTTCTCGCGCACTCCGAGCAGCAGCACCCGGACCCCGTCGATCCTCACCTTGAACGGCGGCACCTTCAGGGCGAGAAAGGCCCTCAGAGCGCTGCCCCTGGCCTTCAGGAAGGCCTGGTTGGCGTCCGGCAGCCCCACCGCGAATGCCACCGGCTGTCCGTCGACGTACGCGATCGGCCCCATCTCGGGCACCACGAGAAGGCCGAGGTCCTTCGCCATCTGCCTGAACTCGCCGTCGGTCATCGGGACGAAACCCCAGTTGCGCTTCCAGCACTCGTTGTAGATGTCCATCAGGACGAGGACGTCCTCGTAGAGGTCATGCCTGCGCAGGGGCCGGATGACAGCCCCCGTGCGCTCCAGCACGATGCTGGAAACCCGCTTCATTCGTGTCCAATCGAGGTTCTTCGTGTCCAGGTAGTAGGCCAGGACGTCCTTGACCTTCTCGAAGCCGCATGCCTCCACGGCAGGCTGATACCAGGGAGGATTGTAGGTCATCATCAGCACGGGGCTCCTGTCGAAGCCCTTCACGAGAAGGCCTATCTCCTCGTTCGTGGAGAAGTTCATGGGGCCGCGCATGGCGGTCATCCCCCTGGACGACAGCCAGCTCCCGGCGGCATCGAAGAGGGCGGCGAAGACCCCGGGGTCGTTCACGGCCTCCAGGAAGCCCCAGAAGCCCGTAGTGTCCCCGGCGTACTCGTTGTGGGCGCGGTTCACTATGGCGGAGATCCTGCCCGCCACCCTGCCGCCATCGCCGCGAGCCAGGAAATGGATAACTTCCGCGTGCTCGTGGAAGGGGTGCCCGGCCGAGGGATCGAGGAGCTGGCGCTGAACCGGTCTCAGGGGCGCGACCCAGAGAGGGTCATCCGAGTAGAGCCTGAAGGGCAGGGTGATGAATTCCGAGAGGGCCCTGCGGCCGCTCACCTGCTCGATGCAGATGCCCATGCGGGTCAGGGGATCAGGCCGAACCTGCGGCCGACCTTCTCGAAGACTTCCAGCGCGCTGTCGATCATCTCGTCGGTGTGTGTGGCCATGTAGCTGGTCCTGAGCATGGCCCTGTCGGGAGGAACCGCCGGACTGACCACTGGATTCGTGAAGACTCCGCCCTGGTCGAGGGCCTGCCAGACCCTGAAGGTGGTCAGCGTGTCGCCGATGATGATCGGAACTATGGGCGCCTCCGAGTTGCCGACGTTGAACCCCATGGAGCGCAGCCCGCCCCGGGCTCTCTCGGCGGCCTTGTGCATCTGCACCATGAGCTCGGGCTGCCGCTGCAGTATCTCGAGGGCCGCCATGACCGTCGCCACGGCGGCGGGGGGGAGGCTGGCGGAGAAGATCTCGCTCCTGGCCTCGTGCTGCATGAAGTCGATGACCTTGTCCGACCCCGCTGCGAAGCCACCGATGCAGGCGAAGGACTTGCTGAAGGTCCCCACGTGGAGGTCGACATCCCTCTCGCAATCGAAGTATTCGGGGGTGCCCCGCCCGTGGGCGCCCATGACACCCACCCCGTGGGCGTCGTCGACCATCAGCCTCGCGCCGTGCTTCCTGGCGAGCTTCGCGATCGTCGGCAGGTCGGCCAGGTCGCCCTCCATGCTGAAGACGCCGTCGGTGATGATGATGGCTGGATCCTGCTCGCGCTCGAGGAGGTGCTCCAGGTGCTCCATGTCGTTGTGGTGGTACTTGACCACGCGGGCGTAGCTGAGTCGCGTGCCGTCTATGATGGACGCGTGGACCGAGCGGTCGACCAGGATGAGGTCGTCCTTCTGGCACAGGGCCGAGATGGCGCCCAGGTTGGTCTGGTATCCGGTGCTGAAGGTGAGAACGCGCTCCCTCTGCAGGAACCCGGCCAGCTTCTCCTCCAGCTCGATGTGGAGGTCGAGCGTGCCGTTGAGGAACCGGCTGCCGGTGCAGCCCGTGCCGTAGCGCTTGATGGCTTCAGCGGATCTGGCCATCACCTCGGGGTTGTTCGTGAGCCCGAGGTAGTTGTTGGAGCCCAGCATGATGACCCGGTGGTTCTCGATCATCATGACCGGACCGACCTGTCCGCTCAGGGGCTTGAAGTAGGGGTAGAGCCCCATCTGCTTGACCTCGTCGGCCCTCGTGTAGTCGATGCACTTCTTGAAGATATCGGGGCGTCGCATCTTGTCAGTTCTCCCGGCTTGCGATAACATAGGCCGAGATTGTAAGCACCCCTTCGTCATAAGTCAACGGAGGTGCGACATTGGAGCGTGTTTTCGTGACAGGGGCCTCCGGCTTCCTCGGAAGCAGGCTTCTCGAGTCCCTCGCGAGCGAGGAACTGGAGGTCGTCGCGGCCTGCAGGACAACCTCCAGGCTCGGGCCGATCCCGGCCCGCTGCGTGGTGAAGAGAGTCGACTTCATGGACCCCCGGGCTCTGGAAAGACTCCTTCCGGGCGTGACGACCATCTATCACCTCGCCGGCGCCACCGCCGCCCGGTCCCAGGAGCAGTTCGACCTGTCCAACGCCGCCGTCACGCGCTCCCTGCTCGCGGCGCGGAGCTCCGTGGCTCCGGATGCCCTGTTCGTCTACGTCTCGAGCCAGTCCGCCTGCGGCCCATGCAGGGAAGGTCCGATAACCCCTTACGGCCGCAGCAAGCTCATGGGCGAGGTGATCGTCAGGCGTTCCGAGAACTGGGTGATAGTCAGACCCCCCGCGGTCTTCGGACCGGGCGACGAGGCCGCCGCGCCGCTCTTCAGGCTTGCCCGCAGGGGTCTGATGCCGGTGCCCCTGAAACAGGGCAGCGGCTTCTCCCTGATCTTCGTGGATGACCTGGTCGACCTGCTGAGGCGCCTTGGGGACAGCCCCGGAGCGCGTGGGATGATACTGGAGCCATCCTACGGGAAGATCTGGGGCTGGAACGAGTTCAGAAAGGTGCTCGAGCGGGCGGCGGGCAGGAGGATATTGCCGGTCCCGGTGCCTGCCCGGCTGGTTGTGGCCGCGGGCTTCGTCTCCGAGGCGGCGGGAGTCCTCTCCGGGCATTGCCCGGTCTTCGACAGGCACAAGGGGCGGGAGCTTGTCGCCGAAGGCTGGACCGCGGACGCCTCGTCGGCGAAGAGGGCGACGGGCTGGACTCCGGCCACGCGGATCGAAGATGCCCTGAGGCTCACGCTCGAGTCGTGCCGGCCTCGGAAAGCGGATTGAGCTCCTCGACGAGACGGGTGAGCACCTCCGCCTCACCCGACCTGACGCCTGCGAAGCCTCCTTCGATGATCCACACCCTGCTGTCCAGACCCTGCCTTCCGGCTTTCAGCTCGCCCCGCGAGAGCAGCGCCACCATCGGGGCATGACCCGCCAGGACTCCCATCCTCCCGTCCGAGGCGGGGATGACCACCCCGTCGACGAGGTCGTCGAAGACCACACCCGCGGGTGTGATGACCTGGAATCTGAAGGGCTCGGCCATCAGCTCCCGCTCCCCGGGGCCTGGCCGATCGTCCGGGCCCTGTCCTGGACCTCGTCCAGGGTTCCGGCCATGTAGAAGGCCTGCTCGGGAAGGCTGTCCACCTTCCCTTCGACGATGGCCCGGAATCCGGATATCGTGTCCTTCACCCCGACATACCTGCCCTGGCGCCCCGTGAAGCCCTCGGCCACGAAGAAGGGCTGGCTGAGGAACCTCTGGATCTTCCTCGCGCGCTGGACAGTCAACCTGTCCTCGTCCGAGAGCTCGTCCATCCCCAGGATGGCGATGATGTC
>DIAQ01000098.1:66726-67307 GCA_002414865.1 candidate division Hyd24-12 bacterium UBA5074
GCGATGATGTCCTGGAGGTCGCGATACCGCTGGAGCACCGTCTGCACCGCCCTTGCGGTCTCGTAATGCTCCCTGCCGACGACCGCGGGGTCGAGGAGGTTCGATGTCGAATCCAGGGGGTCCACGGCCGGGTAGATGGCGAGCTCCATTATCCTCCGGGAAAGGACGGTGGTGGCGTCGAGGTGCGCGAAGGCGGTCGCCGGCGCAGGGTCCGTGAGGTCGTCGGCCGGAACGTAGATGGCCTGCACGGATGTTATGGAGCCCGACCTGGTCGAGCAGATGCGCTCCTGCAGCTCGCCCATCTCCGTGGACAGCGTCGGCTGGTATCCGACCGCACTGGGCATCCTGCCGAGCAGGGCCGAGACCTCGGCACCGGCCTGCGTGAACCTGAAGATGTTGTCGATGAAGAGGAGGACGTCCTGACCCTCCTCGTCCCTGAAGTGCTCGGCGACGGTCACGCCGGTCAACGCCACTCTCAGCCTGGCTCCCGGCGGCTCGTTCATCTGTCCGTAGACGAGAGCGGTGCGCTCGATGACCCCGGATTCGTTCATCTCCAGCCACAGGTCGTTGCCCTCGCGGGT
>DIAQ01000098.1:67549-77303 GCA_002414865.1 candidate division Hyd24-12 bacterium UBA5074
AGGTCGTTGCCCTCGCGGGTCCTCTCGCCCACGCCGGCGAAGACCGAGAATCCCCCGTGCTCGGAGGCGATGCTCCGTATCAGTTCCATTATTATGATGGTCTTGCCGACTCCTGCGCCTCCGAAGAGCCCGACCTTGCCTCCTCTGGGGTACGGGGCCAGGAGGTCGATGACCTTGATCCCGGTCTCCAGCGTCGAGGCCCTGGCGATCCTTTCGGAGAGCCCGGGGGCATGCCGGTGGATGGGGAGCCTGGTCCCCGGGTCGGGCAGTGCTCCCTTACCGTCGATGGGCTCGCCGAGCACGTTGATCATCCTGCCCAGGAGCTGCCTGCCGACGGGCACGGTTATGGGTCCGCCCGTATCATCCGCCGCCAGACCCCGCCGGAGACCGTCAGTAGAGCCCATCGCGATGCAGCGCACCACGCTGTCGCCAATGTGGAGAGCGACCTCCAGCACGAGTGAGGCGCCCGACGGCAGGCTGACCGAGAGCGCCTGGAGTATGGGCGGCAGGCTCCCGGCCGGGAACTCGACGTCCACGGTCGGGCCGATGATCTGGAGTATGCTCCCCCTCGGACGATCTTCCGTCATGAGTCCCTCCGATTGCCGCCGGACAAACCCTGCTGATCGGTCACAGCCCGCTCCCTGCGAGGATCTCCGACAGCTCTCTGGTCACCGCGGCCTGGCGCAGCTTGTTGGATGCCAGCCTGAGGTCCTCGAGCATCTCCTGCGAATTGTGCGTGGCGGCTGTCATCGCCCTGAGCCTTGCCATCTGCTCGCTCGACTCAGAGGAGGAGGCCGCCAGGGCGAGGCGGGCCCGGCCGCATTCCGGGGCCAGCTCCTCCACCAGGACGCCCCGGGAGGGCTCGAGTATCACATCGCCCATCACCACGTCGGCTCCGGACTGGAGCGGAAGGAGGCTCTCCATCACGGGCTTCCAGGAGTTGCCCGGACCCGTCCGGTTGTAGATCAGGTATACGCGGTCCACGCGACCTCCGGTGAACTCGGACGACAGGAAGCGCCACGCATCGTCCATGCGCGTGCGGAGGCCCCCGGAGGAGAGCTCCTGCCCGTCCCCCCCCCCTTCGACCAGGCGGGCCATCCGGGATCCGATCGTCAGCACCCTGAGCCCGCTCCTTTCCCCCAGGGCCTCCAGCCGCTCCGAGGCGAAGGATGCCGTCTCCCTCGCGAAGTTGCCGCAGAGACCTCTGTCGGGCCCGATGACGAGGCAGATGGAGCGCAGGGGCGGGCGCAGTGCGAGCAGAGGATGGGCCGGACCGTCACCCAGCGTGGCCATCTGCAGGAGGGAGTCCAGCCTTCGCGAGTAATCCTCCAGCGCGGCAGCGGCATTCTGAGCCTTCCTGAGCCTCACGGCGGCGACCAGGCTCATGGCCCGTGTGATCTGCGCCGTGCCGGCCACGGACCTTATCCTCGTGGAGAGCTCCCGGGTGGAAGGCATCTCAGCCCCCCGCGCGCCTGATCGTGCTGGACGCCCGGAAGCGCAGGGCGGATTCCCTCAGCGCCTTCTCGTACTCCGCCGTCAGCTCGCGCGAGGCGGAGATGTTGTGCAGCAGATCGGCGTAGTTGGCGTCGAGATAGGCCAGGTACCTGTCGAGCGCCCTCAGGATGTCGGGGATGTCGATGTCGTCGAGGAAGCCCTCCGTCGCGCAGAACAGACAGGCCACCTGCCTCTCGAGGGAGAGCGGGGCGCCCAGCCCCTGCTTCAGCGCCTCGACGAGGCGCTCGCCTCTGTGGAGCTGCGCCATGGAGGTCGGATCGAGTTCCGTCCCGAGCTGAGAGAACGCCGCCAGCTCCCTGTACTGGGCCAGGTCCATCCTCAGCTTCCCTGCGACCCGCCTCATCGCCTGAGTCTGGGCGCTGCCGCCCACGCGCGAGACCGACAACCCCACGTTTATCGCGGGTCTGACGCCGGCGTGGAAGAGGGACGACTCGAGGTAGATCTGCCCGTCGGTGATGGATATCACGTTGGTGGGTATGTAGGAGGCCACGTCGCCAGCCTGGGTCTCGACGATGGGGATGGCCGTGAGCGACCCGCCCCCCCTGGCGTCGGAAAGCCTCGCCGCCCGTTCCAGCAGCCTGCTGTGGAGGTAGAAGACGTCGCCCGGGTAGGCCTCCCTGCCGGGAGGGCGGCGGAGCAGGAGGGAGAGCTGCCTGTATGCGACCGCATGCTTGGAGAGGTCGTCGTAGACCACGAGGGCCGCCTCGCCCCTGTCGCGGTAGAACTCGCCGATGGCCGCTCCGGCGTAGGGGGCGATGTACTGGAGCGGAGCGGGGGTCGCCGCGTTCGCGGACACGATGACCGTGTAGTCTAGCGCGTCGTGCTCTTCGAGCGTGGCGAGCACGCGCGCCACGGACGACTCCTTCTGCCCCACGGCCACGTAGATGCACGCAACGTCCTTGCCCCGCTGGTTGATGATCGTGTCCACGGCGATGGATGTCTTCCCGGTCTGGCGGTCGCCGATGATCAGCTCCCGCTGCCCCCTGCCGATGGGGATCATCGAGTCGATGGCCTTGATACCCGTCTCCAGGGGCTCGCGGACGGGCTCGCGGTCGATGACGCCCGGGGCGGCCGCCTCCAGCGGCCGGACCTCCGTCCCGCCTATCGGACCCTTGTCGTCGAGGGGTTTGCCGAGCGGGTCGATGACCCTGCCCTGCAGGCTCCTGCCCACGGACACCGAGGCTATCCTCCCGGTCCTCTCGGCCCTGTCGCCCTCCTTGACCTCTTCGGGATCGCCGAAGAGGACGGCTCCCACGTTGTCCTCCTCGAGGTTGAAGACCATCCCGGTGGAGCCGCTGCGGGGAAAATGGAGCAACTCGCCCGACATCGCGTCATCGAGGCCCCATATCCTGGCGATCCCGTCCCCGGCCTGGATCACGGCGCCATCCGAGGAGACATTGACGCCCGGCATGAAGCCCTCGAGCCTCTTTCGCAGGATGGCGCCCACTTCCTCACGATCGTACACCGGCGCCTCCCTCCCTTCTCCAGGCTTCTGTCATGGCTCTCCTGATGCTTTCCAGGCGCCCGCCTGCACTGGCGTCATACCTCGTGCCGGCCACCGAGACGATCGCGCCTGCAACGATGGATGGGTCGACCTTCAGATCGAGCCTGACGCTCCTCCCGAGCAGACCGCGGAGCGCCGCGGCCAGAGCGTCGGCCTGATCCTGCTCGAGAGGGACGGCGGTCGTGACCTCGGCGGGGAGAAGCCCGCAGCATCTCGCTGCAAGCCTCGAATAGAGCCTGTGTATGTCAGGCAGGAGACGAATCCGCCTCCTGCGCCCGAGGAGGTCGAGGAGGTTCAGCACGAGCGGTGGCAGCCTGTCGCCGAACACCTCCTGGACGATGCCCGCCCTGGCCTCGGGGGAATACCCGGGAAAGTCAAGGGCGCGCAGGAGTTCCGGGGCCTGACGGGCTGCGGCGAGCACCTCCTCGATCGCCTCCTCCGTCCGCTCCGTCTCTCCGCGCTCCTCCGAGACGGCCAGCAGGGCTTCGGCGTAGACGCGCACCGCAGCAGGGTTCACCGCGCCACCTCCCTGCCGGAGGCGATCTCCCGGATGACGGCGTCGAGGATCTTCCTGTGGGACTCCAGGTCGAGACCGTCCTGTATGGCCAGGCCGGCTGCCCTCGTGGCCAGGTCGGCCAGCCTGCCGCCCATCTCCGCCTCCGCGCGCGCGGATTCCTCCTCGATGTGCTCGTGGGCGTTGCGCCTGATCCTGGCGGCCTCCTCCTTCGCGGACTCGCGCAACTCGACGGAGATCCTCTCGCCCTCGGAGGCGGCCATCTGGAGCATCGCGCGGACCTCTTCAGAGGCCAGCTCCAGTTCCTGGCGGTACTCCTGCCTCAAGCCCTCCAGGGACTTCTTCGTGGCCTCGATCTCCTCGAGCTGGCTCTCGATGGAACGTCGCCGGGCGGCCAGCACCGCCTGTATCTTCTTCCAGAAGAACTTCCTGAGGAGCACCACGACCAGCACGAAGGTCAGCGCCTGCGTGGCGAGCGCCTCCCATCGGATGCTCATAAGCCCCCCGGGCTCCGTCTGGATCATGGCGGCTAGAGCTTGCCCTCCAGAACGAAGACGATGAGCATGGTGTACAGCGTGAGGGCCTCGATGAAGGCGCATCCTATGACCATTGCCATCTGGATCTTCGACGAGGCTTCGGGCTGGCGGCCGATGGCCTCCATCGCGGCCTTCACGGCGATCCCGATGCCGATGGCTCCGCCAACGGCGGCTCCGCCGACCATCATCGGGAGACCAATGCGCAAGAGATCGGTCACGGAATCCTCCTTGCCGGTTCGCCTGACGGCGTCACCGGTGCTCCGAGGGGAGCACCTGGGCTATGTAGACGGAGCTCAGAAGAGTGAACACGAGGGCCTGCACGGTCGACAGCAGCAGTCCCAGCAGGATCATGGGCAGGGCCAGGGGCAGCCCTACGGGCAACCATGCTGCGACGGCGACGACACCCAGCCCCGTGAACACCGAAATCATGACATCCTCTCCCATGATGTTCCCGAACAGCCTGACCGCGAGGCTGAGCGGCCTGGCGAGCTCGCTCACCAGGTGGGTCGGCAGCATCAGGGGCAGGAGCACCCAGTCCGTCACGGTCCTGGGCGACCCTGCGAGATGGTGCAGGTATCGCGGCAGTCCGAGGCTCCTGATCCCCGTGACCTGTACATAGACAAGAACCACGAGGGCGAGTGAGGCGGTGGTCTCCAGCATCGACGTGGGCGCCTTCAGCAGGGGCACCAGACCGCTGAGGTTCATGAACAGGATGTAGAGGAAGAGGGTTCCGAGGAACGGTAGATGCTCCTCCGCATGGGAGCCCAGGACATCGGTGAGAAATTCCAGGATCTTCTCCACCACGAGCTCGGCGGCATTCTGCAGCCTGCCGGGAACCATCTCGCGCCGGGAGGCGGCGGCTGCTCCGAGAACGAACAGGAGCAGGGCCGTTCCCAGGGCATACAGGTTCCCGCTCCAGGCCTGTGCGAATTCCCCGGCACCCGCCCAGCTGCCGCCGGAAGCCCAGGCGGAGAACACCTCCGTGAGATCCGGCAGCTCTGTCAGGGCGGCGGCATCCGACGGCCCGGGGACTTCCCCGGCGGGCTGCGCTGCATTGAGGAATGCCAGGAGCAGGAGGATCTGCATGAGTCCGGCCCGGGAAGGAGGCCTAGCCTGGACCGCTCGGGGACCGGCGGAGCAGGAGGATCGTCTCCCTCAGACTGGCGGCGATGAAAAGAGGCGGGATCAGTATCTGGAACGCGATGTCGGTGTGCAGCGCCCCGTCGAGCAGGCTGCCCAGCCACCAGCCGAGGAGGACGCAGGCCCCCATGGCGAGAGGAACCCCGGCAAGGATGGAGACGGTAGCCAGTGATCTAGCCGACATCGGACTTCCCGTTTCGATAACGAACTGCCCGCCATAGGGCTTCATAGAATAATCTACCGATCGGTATATAAAAGTGGGAGCGCCTGCCGTCAATCTGTCGAACCCGCTCAGCGCTTGTAGCCGAAGTGCCTCAGGAGAACCCTTCTGGCATCGACATCCTCGGGGGACTCGACCCCCAGCGGCGCCTCCCCGTCGATGACGCCCAGGACTCCTCCAGCCCCTCCTGGTTCCCTGGCGACGATCGCCGAGGCCGGATTCGAGGTCGCGCAGAAGATCCCGCAGACCTCCGGGACTCCCCTGATCGCGGGCAGGACCTGAATGGGCCAGGCCTCCGAGAGGATGACCATGAAGACATGACCGCAGGACAGCCTCTCCAGATTGTCGGCTGCTGCCTTGGAGAGTTCTGCGTCCGTGCCCTCGGACCTTATCAGCCTCGGACCGGACGCCTCCGAGAAGGCCAGCCCGAACGGCGTGCCCGGAAGCGTCCCCGCCACGGCTTCGTAGATGTCCTCCACGCTCTTTATGAAATGCGCCTGACCCAGGATGGCGTTCGCCCCCGGGGGGAACCGGAGCGGCACGAGTTCCAGCAGGATCCCATCACCGGCCATGTCCCGACCTCCCGGTCCGCGCCTCTCAGCGCATCCTTCCGGACATCATCTCCCTGACCTCGGGAACCCCGCCCTGCAGGATGAGGTATCCGTCGGGCGGCTCCGAGGGCGTTATCTCCCCCGCGATCGGCGTCGTCATTATCCTCTGGACCTCGTCGTGATCCGAGGTGACTCCCAGCGCCCAGCAGAGCTTCATGTACGCGACCTCGGGCAGCGTGTTGGCGAGGGGCACGACACCGCGCTGCATCAGGAGCCTGCCAGTGTCGTAGACGTACATCTGGGTGTAACCCCAGAGGGTCTGGACGGTCATGAACACGTGGACCCCCGCCTCGGTGGCCTGGCGCAGTGGCTCGTACAGGGGCTTGTTCACGTGCCCCAGCCCGGTCCCCGCGATGACGATGCCCTTGTAGCCCTTCTCGACGAGGCCGGTGATCATGTCCGGGTTCATGTTCGGGTAGTAGTAGACCATGGCCACCCGGTCCTCGAACACCGGGGAGATGACCGGCTTCCTCTCCGGGTCCCTCCTGCGGAAATCCTTCTTCAGATATGTGAAGCTGGTCCGGTCGACCATCGCAAGCGGGATGTCCCCGATCGTCCTGAACGTGCTCCTGTAGCTCGAGTGCATCTTCCTGACCCTCGTGCCCCTGTGCAGGAGCCCGTACTTGTCGCTGGTGGGTCCGAACATGCACACCATGACCTCGGCGGCCTCGCAGTATCCGGCGGTCCTGGTGGCGTGCATCAGGTTCAGCGCGGCATCGCTTGAAGGCCTGTCGCTGGATCTCTGCGAGCCGACGAGCACAACGGGCACGGGGAGATCCTGGCACATGAAGGACAGGATCGCGGCCGTATGGTGCATCGTGTCGGTGCCGTGACCGATGACGATGCCGGCCACGCCCTTCTCGATCTCCCTGCCTATGGCCTCCGCGAGCGCTGTGTACTGAACCGGACCCATGTCCTCGCTGAAGATACCGAAGAGCTTCTCGGTCTCCAGGTTGCATATGCCGGCAAGCTCGGGCACGGCTCCGTACAGCTCGCCGGGGCTGAAGGCCGGGATCACGGCCCCGGTCCTGTAGTCGAGCCTGCTGGCGATGGTCCCTCCCGTCCCGAGCAGCTTCACCTTCGGCAGCCCTGGATTGAACGGGAAGTCCTTCTCCGGGATCTGGTAGTGCGCCTCGCGGGAGCCCACCACGGCGATGGAGGTCACCTTGGCCGCGGCGATGCCGATATTGTAGCCGCTCACCAGCTTGAGGACGATGTGCCTGTCATCGGCGGTCTCGGACCTCGGGAGAATCACGCCCTTGAACAGGTTGCTCCCCGCCATGAGCTCGACGTCGTCCCAGACGCCTGCTCCGAGCCGCTCGAGGACCTCCCTGGCCTCACCCCTGTAGCCCTTCAGTCTGTCTGTCGTCATCGCGGATGCTCTCCCTGGTTGTGCGAGGGGCGGGAAAGGCGCCTCTCCGATGCTACCTGTACCTCTTCCGGTGTGTCTTCGCCGGGATGTCCATGCTTCCCCGGTAGTTGGCGACCGTCCTCCTCTTCACGACGAAGCCCCTGGTCGTCAGTATGCGCGCCAGGTCCTCGTCGGAGTACGGCCTTGCCGGATCCTCCCTCTCGATGATCTTCCTGAGCTCCTCCTTGACGGTCCTGGTCGAGATTTCCTCGCCCTGCGGGAGCCCCCTGTTGAAGAAATAGCGCATCTCGAAGACCCCCTGCGGGGTCTGGACATACTTGCCATTGATCGCCCTGCTTATGGTCGACTGGTTGCACTTGAGATGCTCGGCGGCCTGCTGCAGGGTGAGCGGCCTCAGCGAGTCCACCCCCGAGTCCAGGAAGCCGCGCTGGTAATCCGCAATATACTCCGCGATCCGTCCGACGGTCTGCTGCCTCTGCATTATCGAGCGGAGGAACAGACTCGCGCGGGCCAGCTTGTCCCTGACGTACTCCCTCTCCTCCGGGAGGGTCGAGCGGGATTCGAGAGCTCGCCTGTTCCGCTCCGAGATGATGAGCATGGGGAACCTGGAATCGTTGACGGTCGTCACGAAGTTGCCGTCGATCTTCTCGATGGTGACGTCCGGTATGATCACGGAGTTGGTGTCCGGCGCGAAGTCGCTGCCCGGATAAGGGTTGAAGGTCTTGATGATCTCGACGGCGTCCTGGACCTCGCGGGGTGTGACGCCGAGCTTCTTCGCGATCGCCGGGTACTGCCTGCCGAGGATGGCCTCGAAGCAGCAGGACACCATGCGCCTCTCGAGTGACGAGACACCATACCCCCTCAGGGAGAGCTGGTAGTCCAGGGCCTCCGGCACGGTGCAGAAGCCCACCCCGGCGGGCTCGAGCTTCCTGACGGTCGACACCGCCCCCTCCAGCAGCCCGGGCGGGCCGCCCCAGCCGGCCTCGAGCTCCGCGATGCCCATGGAGAGCAGGCCGTGCCCGTCGAGGGAGTAGACCACGAAGCGGCAGGCCTCCTCCTGGTCGGCCGGCAGGCGCAGATCCGATATCTGCTTCAGGAGGTGCTCCGAGAGGGTCTCCTTCTCGACGATCTCGGGCCGCCAGGGTTCCTCCGGATTCCAGCCGGAACCCTCGTAGCCGGTGTCCTCGAGCCCGTCGAGGAACTCCATGTGATCCTCGTCGGCATCCGCGCGGCGGGGCTCCTCCTCGGACTGCTCCGGCCCGGCCTCCTCGCCACCTTCGGTGGTCTCGCCGTCGGCCCGGGGTCCCTCGGCCGCCTCAGGGGGGGTCTCCTCCTCCCCCTGGTCCGGGGACGCATCGTCCTGTTTCACCTCGAGCAGCGGGTTCTCCACCAGCTCGGTCTCGATGAGCTTGTCAAGATCGACGGAGGGTATCTGCAGGAGCTCGAGCGACTGCCTCAGGGCCGGGCTCAGGATGATCCCCGGCATCTGCACGAGGCGTCCTGTCTGCCTGAGCTCCATCCCCGGCATCAGAGGCGGAATCTCTCGCCGAGGTAGATCTTGCGGGCCTCGGGATCGCTGGCGAGCTCCTCGGCCGATCCCTGGATGAGCACCCTGCCGTCGTACATGATGTAGGAGCGGTCCGTGATCGCGAGGGTCTCCCTGACGTTGTGGTCCGTGATGAGTATCCCGATGTCCCTCTGCTTCAGAGTCCTGATGATGTTCTGGATCTCGGCCACCGCGATCGGGTCGATACCCGCGAAAGGCTCGTCCAGCAGGAGGAACGAGGGGTTGGTGACCAGGGCTCTCGCGATCTCCACCCTGCGTCGCTCCCCGCCCGACAGCGTGTACGCCATCTGGGCGGCGAGATGCGTGAGCCCCAGTTCGGACAGGAGCCTGTCCTGGACCTCGACTCGACGCGCCCTCGTCATCCCGAGCGTCTCGAGGATGCTCATGAGGTTGTCGGCCACGGTCATCTTGCGGAAGACGCTCGATTCCTGCGGGAGATAGCCGATGCCCATCCTGGCGCGCCTGTACATGGGCATCCTGGAGATGGGGATGTCGTCGAGGTGGACGGTTCCCCCATCGGGCCTGATGAAGCCGACCATCATGTAGAAGGTGGTCGTCTTGCCGGCCCCGTTGGGTCCGAGCAGCCCCACGATCTCCCCCCGGGAGACTGCGACGCTCACGCCGTTCACGACGCGCCGCTTCCTGTAGATCTTCACGAGCCCGTCGGTGCTGAGGGTCGTCCTCCGAACGGAAGGTCCGGCTTTCACGAATCCTCCCTGCGATAGCTGTAGGTGCCCCTGACGGCCCCGGTGACCGTGACCGTCTCGGGTGATCC
>DIAQ01000098.1:77622-87786 GCA_002414865.1 candidate division Hyd24-12 bacterium UBA5074
CGCGGCCTCCCCGCCGCTCCTGATCGTGAGGCTCACGCCGCCGGAGAGGTCGATCGAATCGGGCTTCCCGGAGACGAACGAGAAGAAGGCGCTCTCGGAGGTGAACCAGGACTCCCCGGGTGGCTGGACTCCGTTGTCGATCATGTGGCCGTCTGCGGCCCCCTCCACCCGGAGGCTCCTGATCTCGCCACCCGAGAGGGTTGCGAGCATCCAGTCCCCCGTGAGGTCGCCATCCTCCATGACGATGCCCGGGGAGCCCAGCATCTCTATCTCGTCACCGCCGCCCGAGTAGCGCAGCATCTCGGCGGAGATGTCCAGCGCCCTGGTGCTGCTCACGAGCAGCGCGTGGCCCTGCGCCTCGGCCCTGTCGGAATCGGGCAGGAACTCGAGCCTGTCGGCGGTGATCCTGACCGAGTCCCCGTCCTCCACCCGCGTCAGCACCGGCGACGAGGTGACGAAGAGGCTGCGCCGGTAGCTGTCGTACACGGCGTAGTCACCGGTGACCTCGCCCATCCAGTCGCCCGTCATGACCACGCTGTCCCGGGCAACCGCCTTGCCGGCCTGCCGGAACCATGTGACCTCTGCGGCCGTGAGCCGGTTCTCCCTGTCCTGGAGGACCGCGTTGCCTTGTATCGCCACCATGCCCGCGGGGCGGTCGTACTCCAGCCTGTCGCCGGATGCCGTCACGGTATCCGCGTCGACCTCCACCGAGCCCAGGAAAACGGCCCGGCCGGCTGTCTGCCAGACCGTTCCGGAGTCGGAGGTTATCGTCACGTCACCATCCGTGACCTCGACCGAGCCCGAGAGATGGATGACCGCCTCCCCGTCAGGATCGGTCGAGGCCGAAGCCCTGTCGGCCGTGACGGTGAACATCCCGGACGACCCGTAGGCCGCCACCAGGAATGGAACGAGCCTATTCAGAGGGGATCTCCCCCGTGTACACGGCCATGAAGTTCTCCCTCACGTCGACGCCCTCCGCCGACCCGAGGTCCTGTCCTATCCGGACCCCCCTGCCGGTGATGACGGTGCTGCCGAGGCTGTCGGGCACCGTCAGGACGGCCACGCAGTCCGTCGAGAAGACCTCCAGGCTCTCGACCCAGACTAGCTCGGGCGTCTCGAGGATCCTCCCGTCCACCGTCTCGACACGAACGTCACCCCAGACCCGGATGTCCTCGCCGCCGGAGACGATCCTGCCTGAATCCCCCGTGAGGAGGGTCTCGGGAGCGTCCAGCCGGTAGTAGGTCAGCCGCACGCCGGAGATGACCGCGGAGCTGTCGCTCTCGGTGTACTTGCCGGAATCCCCCTGGAGTACCCAGAGACGCTCTCCACCGCTCGTCTGGGACAGCGAGAACCCCGTGATCATCTGGCTCGGATCGGATTCGGACGAGTACCCGGGAGTGCCGCTACCGCAGGCCAGGAGCACCAGGAGGGCGGCGGCACCAGCGCTCGTGGAACCATACCCACTGGTCCGGCGAAAGCCTGATCCGAGCCTCGATGCGAGAGGTGAGGAATCCGGTGAGGGCCTCGACGGCCCCGGGTCCGGAGAAGCGCCCCTGGAGGATCGGCTCCTCGACGTCGATCTCATACCTTCCGTCCCTCATCCTCCTGATGAACAGGGGGACGACAGGGATGCCGAACCTTGTCGCGATCTTCGCAGGACCTGTCGGCGTCAGGGCGGGAATGCCGAAGAAATCGACGAAGCCGCCCTCCACTGCCGTGGTGTCCTGGTCGATGAGAATACCAACAGCGGTATTGCCGCGCAACGCCCGGAGCAGCGCCGCGCCGCCCCCGGCCCTGTCTATCGCTTCGATCCCCGGCTTCGTGCGCAGTCTCTCGATCAGCCCCGCGGATGCGTTCCCCGAGATCCTGCGCCCCACGATACCCACCCTGTGCCCGAGGAGGGCCATCGCCCGGGGGATGAGCTCCCAGCCGGCGAGGTGGGCCGTGATCGCCAGAACCCCTCTGCCGGCGCGGAGCGCCTCCGCCATGTTCGAGGCCCCCTTCACCTCCACGACCTCGAGGAATTCGGCGTCGGTTTTCCGCGAGAGGTGCACGAAATCGAGCATCCCTCCGACCAGATTCCGGTAGACCGCGGATCGCTTGATGTGTATTCCATTGGGAATCATTATGTTGCGCATGTGCCGCGAGAAGATGACGTTGGCGCGCGAGGGGAGGATCGCGAGTGTGCCTCCGGCAAGCTCCGCCAGAGCCCAGAGCCATGTCCTCGGGAGGACGCCCGCCGCCAGCTCGAGGGACCTCACTGCGGGGCCTTCCAGGATGTGCCTGAACCTGCGGAGCGGCAGCCTTCGCCTGGGCAATCGTCCTCCGGGGCCCCGGCGGCCCGGGGCTAGCGGATCCCCGCCCGCATGACGTCGTGGAGGTGGATGATCCCGGCAGGCCTTCCTTCAGGGTCCACGACGACCAGGCTGGTTATCCCCTTCTCCTCCATAGTCGCCAGCGCCGAGGCGGCCAGCTCGTCGGGAGAGGCGACGGCCGGGCTCCTCTTCAGGATATCGGACATCCTCATCGCCAGAGCATCGGGTCTTGACCTGAGAAGCCGCCCGAGGTCCCCGTAGACAAAGATCCCGTCCAGGATCCCGTCCCCGTCCACGGAGATGCACACCCCTCTGTTCGCCGTGAGGACGGGGATGGCGTCCGCCAGGAGGGCGCCCTCCTCGAGAACGGGGAGGGGCGGGCCGGCCATGAGATCGGACACGCGCGTGAGCAGCTTCCTCCCGAGCGTCCCGCCGGGGTGGACGTCGGCGAAGTCCTGGGGGGAGAAGTCGTGCACCTTCAGGAGGGCCATGGCCAGGGCGTCACCCAGAACCAGCATGGCCGTGGTGCTGGCGGTCGGTGAAAGGTTGTGAGGGCAGGCTTCGGGCATCTCGGGCAGCCTCAGCACGACTTCGGCGGCCCTCCCCAGATCGGAATCCGTCCTCGACACCATCGCGACCACCGGCACGGCCAGGCGCCTGAAGCTGGGCAGGAGGGCTGTCGTCTCGGGCGTGTCGCCGCTCTTGGAGAGGACGAGTGCGGCATCTCCCTTCTGCACCATGCCCAGGTCTCCATGGACGGCTTCGGCGGGGTGCAGGAAGAAGGCGGGAGTGCCCGTGCTCGTCATCGTGGCTGCTATCTTCCTGCCGATGTGGCCCGACTTCCCCATGCCGCTGACGACTATCTTGCCCGGTGCGCCTGCGAGCAGGAGGACGGCCTCCTCGAATGAGTCCTCGTTCAGCGAAAGCGTCGACGCGAGCCACTCGCGCTCGATCGCGAAGACTCTCGAGGCCTCGTCGAACAGGCTGCTCAGGAGAGCCCTCCTCTCAGCGCCAGGTCGGCGATCTCCCTGACGGCTCCCGCACCGCCCGGTTTCAGCGTCACGATGCGGCAGACCGCCGCCACCTCGGGCGCGGCGTCCGCCGGGCACGCGGAGATCCCGGCGGCCAGCAGCGCAGGAAGATCCATCCTGTCGTCACCCATGTAGAGAGAGTCCTTCAGCCCGATGCCGAGGAAGGAGCAGAGCTTCGAGAGCGCCCCGGCCTTGTCGGTGCAGCCCAGCATGAGGAGGTCGATGCCCAGGTCTCTTGCGCGGAGACGGGTGGAAGGAAGGTCTCTGAAGCTGATCAGCGCGACGCTGAACCCCGCCCGCCCGAGCTCGATGATCCCGGCCCCGTCGCGCGCGTCGAAGCGCTGGGATGCGCCGGCCCCGGTGTAGACGAGCGATCCGTCGGTGAGGACGCCGTCCACGTCGAACGCGAGGAGAGCCGGGGCCTTCATTTCCGCGGGATCCCCTCCCAGTGCCTGGAAGCCCCCTCGACCAGCGCGGCGGCCTGCCCGAAGTCGAGCATGACGTCCTGGTCGCTGAGCGCCCTGGAAGGATCGGGATGGGCCTCGAAGAAGAGCCCGTCGACCCCCCAGGCCGCGGCCGCCCTGGCCAGGGCAGGCGCATGCGCGGTCGTGCCGCCGCTCCTGCCGCCCTCGGCCGATGGGCGCTGAAGGGAATGGGTGACGTCCAGCAGCACCCTGTCCGCAAGACCTCCGAGCACCGTGAGGGACCTGAAATCGACCACCAGATCCCCGTAGCCGAAGAAGCATCCGCGCTCGGTCAGCCAGACTTCGGGGCAGCCCTTGGAGCGGAGTTTGTCCACCGCGCCGCCCATGGCGGAAGGGTCCATGAACTGACCCTTCTTGACGTTGACGGGAAGACCGGTGGCGCCTGCGGCTTCCAGGAGGGATGTCTGCCTGCAGAGGAAGGCCGGTATCTGGAGGATGTCCACGAACCGGGCTGCGGCCTCGGCCTGCCCGGGCTCGTGGATGTCCGTGGTGACCCTCACCCCGAACTCCCTCCGCACCTCGGCCAGCATCTCGAGCCCCTCGCCGGCTCCGGGTCCGCGCCAGGTCGAGCCGGAGGTCCTGTTGTCCTTGAGGAACGATCCCTTGAAGACCCAGTCGGCTCCGAGGGGGCCGAAGATCGAGGAGAGCGCAGAGGCGGTCGCGACAGCCACCTCGCGGGACTCGAGGGAGCAGGGGCCCGCCACGAAGAACGGGCGGCATCTCATCCCAGGAGCCTCCTCACCCTCTCGAGGTCCTCGGGGGTATCGATGCCGAAACCTCTGAAATCCCCCTCCACCACCCTGATGACGGTCCCGGCCGACATCCAGGAGAGCTGCTCGAGCCTCTCGGAGGCCGAGGCGGGCGACAGAGGGGCCGCGACGCAGCTCTCGAGCGATTCCGGCGTGAAGCAGTACACTCCGACGTGCTCGAGCATGGACGAGGCGCCATAGGGGATCGGCAGCCTCGAGAAGTAGAGCGCCCTGCCGCAGGAGTCGCAGACGACCTTCACGCTGGAGGGCTGAGATATCTCATCCGCCGGGCGCGGCCGGGCGAGTGTGCCGACCTCCTCCGCGTCGAGCTCCATCGAGGAGAGGGCATCTATCCAGGAAGCCGAGGCGAGCGGCTCGTCCCCCTGCAGGTTGACGACGCGTTCGCCGGGGCGGCCGAGCCTCCTCCATGCGTCCGCGACCCTCGCGGTACCGCTGGGCGCCTCGCCGGTCATAACCACCTCGTAACCCGCCCCCCTCACCGCCGAGGCGATCCTCTCGTCGTCGGTGGCGGCGGCCACGAGGGAGGCGCCGCATCCGCGTATCCCGTCGAGCACTCTGACGATCAACGGCTTCCCGGCGATGTCGGCGAGCGGCTTTCCGGGCAGCCGCGATGCCCCGAACCTCGCCGGCACGATGACGACGGTCCCGCCGCTCATTCCCCCCGCCAGTCCTCGGAAGCCCAGAGAGACACGAAGACGCCCGTCTCGGAGAAATCGTCGCAGATATCCCTCGTGACTGCCAGATCCACACCTGCACGGCCCCCCGCGAAGGTGTATCCGGCTCCGAGCGAGTAGCGGTCCGTGCCGTCCCTCCAGAGGCCGTCCATGAAGGAGTATCCGGCCCGGACGGCGAATCGGCCGTTGGCGGCCTCGGCGCCCGCCGATACCACCGAACCCCTGTCGACTCTCGCCCCTGGCAGGGTGAGGGCCTTTCGGGAATGGAGATCGGCTGCCAGCGTGAGCCAGGGGACGGGCTCGATGGAGGCACCCAGGTTCACTTCGCCGGGGATGGTGTAGAGCTCCGTGCTGCTCTCCGTCTCCGTACTGCCCGCGAAATCGCGGTTGATGTCGATGTCGCCCGACCTGTCCGTGATCAGGCTCGCGCCCAGTTCGAAATACCTGGTCCTGATGAAAGTGGAGGCGAGCAGGCCCCAACACGGCCTGAAGAGGGCCTCATCGGCGAATTCCGTGGAGAGGGGTGCGCCGGGGCCGGGCTGGAAGCCGCGGAGCGCGACATCCGACCTGACGCTGCCGAAGCTGCTCCTCGCTCCGAGGCCGAAGGAAAGCCAGTCGGAGGCCAGGATGCTGACGCAGGCCTCGGCTTCGGAGAGCCCGCCGTGCCATAGATACGAAGCCCGATAATCCTCCCCGGCCGTCAGGGTATCCGTAGCGAAAAGCCTGCTGCGCTGTGAGATGCCTCCCGACAGCACCAACCCGTGCGGCAGCGGGAGGACGGCTGACAGCATGGGGAAGGCCATCTTCCCATCGGTGGCAGGATCGTCTCCATTCCTCAGGGCGGCCTGCCAGATGATCCCGGCGCGGGAAGCCCAGGCCGAGGCGGCGGGATTGGAGAAGCAAAGCCCTGCCGTGTCCAGGACTCCTGAACAGGTTCCGCCCATGCCCAGGGATCTGGTCGACAGCGGCAGCATCTCGCCGCCTATCCCGGAAGGCGCCGGCAGGAAATCGGGGTAGGCCCCCGCCGCTATGAAGGCTATTGCTGCAATGACTGCTGAGGACATATCCCTCCGAAAGCCCGGCCCCGGGCGGTTCGAGAAGACCCGGAGGCGAATATCCCCGCGCGGTCCGGGATGTTCCACGCCTCCCCGGGACGCGGGCGGCGGGTCACAGTTCCACCGTCTCGCCCACCGACGGTGTGGCCGCCCTGATTCCGGCCTCGTCCTCGAGCCTGCGGCGGAGCGCCTCGGTCTGCTCGGCTTCTCCGTGGACGAGCACCACCTTCGAAGCGCCCGCTCCGGCCTTCAGGGCGTATTCCACGAGCCCGTCGGAGTCGGCGTGCGCCGAGAAGCCGTTCAGTATCCTGACTTCAGCCTTGCGCTCGAACTGCTCGCCGAAGATCCGCACCGTGGTCTCCCTGTCGGCGAGGCGCCTCCCGAGGGTGTGCGCCGCCATGAATCCCACGACGACTATCGTATTCGCGGGATTGCCGATGCTGTGGACGAGATGATGCAGGATCCGGCCGTGCTCGCACATGCCGCTGGCGGAGATGATGATCATGGGTTCCTGAACCGAATTGAGCGCCTTCGAGCCCTCCACCGTCCGAAGGAACGAGAGGCCCTCGAACCTGAAGGGGCTCTCGTCGCCCGCGAAGAGCGCACGGGCCTCGTCGTCATAGCACTCCGGATGCGTCCGGTAGACCTCGGTCGCGTCGAAGGAGAGCGGGGAGTCGACGAATACGGGAATGCCCGGGATCGACCCTTCGCGACGCAGAACCCTGAGGAAGTAAAGGATCTCCTGAGTCCTTCCGACGCTGAACGCGGGGATGATCACCCGGCCGCCCCTGGAGGCCGTGCTGGAAACGATCTTCCTGAGCTTGGCCACGGAGTCCTGCTGGGTGTCGTGGTTCCTTCCCCCATAGGTGCTCTCCATCAGGAGCATGTCGGGCCCGGACGCCTTCAGGTCGGGATCCCTCAGGATGGGCGCCGAGGGCCGGCCGATATCCCCCGAGTAAAGCAGGACCTGCCTGTCGGCACTTCCGGAGCACTCGACCTCGATCTGGGCCGATCCCAGTATGTGCCCCGCCTCGATGAACCTGGCCCTGATCCCCTTGTCCACGTCGAACCGGGTGTAGTACGGGACCGGGGAGAACAGGTCCATGGCAGCGTCGGCATCCTCGGGCGTGTACAGCGGCCTGACCGGGGGCTGGCCGTTCCTGGATCTTCTCTTCGTGAGGAATTCGGCGTCGGCGACCTGGATCCTGGCGCTGTCCGCGAGCATGATCCTGGCCAGGTCAGCCGTGGCTGACGTGCAGTGGATCCTGCCCCTGAAGCCGGCCTTGACGAGGGACGGGATGCTCCCCGCGTGGTCGATGTGCGAATGAGACAGGAGGACAGCATCGATGCTCCGGGCATCGAATCCCGGATCCCGGTTCTGCCTGTCACTCTCCTCGCGCCTTCCCTGGACGAGTCCGCAGTCGAGGAGGACCCTCCTGCCGCATGCCTCGAGCAGATGCCTCGAGCCGGTCACCGAGCCCGCGGCCCCGTTGAATGTCACTTTCATATTGCACAGCCCTCCGTGCAGTGAGCATGGAACGGGAACATAGCACCTTGCGCCGGAGCGGGTCAGGGCGCCCCGGGAACCCGCCTGCTTCTGTGGACAATACGGGGTGGCAGGGATAGATTTCTCTGTTGGATGTTCGAGGACCGCCGGTGTTTCCGAAGCCGGTGGGGCTGTCGTTATGTCGTCAGGAGGCTAGATGAAGAGTATAGCCAGTCTGCTGCTGCTCCCCGCGGCGCTCCTGTGGGCCGACACCGCTGTCACGAGGATCGACCGGGCCCTCGAGGAAGGTGCCATCACCCCCGGGACGGCCGCGTGCTACTACGTCTGGAGCGTGACCGATTCGTCGTTGCTGCCTGCGGAGTACACCGACGGAGCCGAGGTCGAGCCCTGCGGGACTCCGGCCTTCGACAGCGCTGCGCGCATCTGCGCAACCCTTCCCGCGGGCGCGTCGGGCGGCCCGGCACCTCTTCTGGCCCGCCCCGTCCTGAGCGGCCCCGAGCAGATCTACAACACGCCGGGAGGTCATTTCAAGATCCACTGGACCACCTCCGGAGTGGATGCCACCGATCTCGCATGGGTCCAGTGGCTCGGGGACGGCATGGACGTCTCCTGGGCCACCATCATCGATTCGATGGACTGGGATGCCCCTCCCTCCGACCTCGGGCTGGGCGGGGACACCAAGTTCGACATCTACATCATGTCGCTCGACTCGGGCGTCATGGGCTACTGCTCCTCGGGCGGCGAGCCTCCCGATCCCACGACCCCCGAGGCCGACACCGCATCCCATATCGCGATGAGCAACAACCAGTCCTACGGTGATGACCAGATGAAGGAAACCTGCTCCCACGAGTTCCTCCACGCGGTCGAGAACGGATACGAGGCCGCAGAGCCCTCCTGGTTCAAGGAGAACTGCTCGGTCTGGGTGCAGAACGAGGTGTGGACGACCAACCATTACGCCGACTACCTCCACACCGGCGACAACTGCCTGCGCAAGCCATGGTACGACATCAGGACGGGCTCGATGTACCACTACGGCGCATCCCCCTGGCCCATGTACATGGAGGTCCGCTGCGGCGGCCAGCAGGTCGTCCGCCAGGTCTGGGAGGAAGCGGCGGCCGTGGTCGGCGTCAACATGCTCCCCGCCATCGACGCCACGGCCACGAGCTACGGGATGTCCTTCGAGGAGTGGCTCGCCGAGTACGCGTGCTGGCGCTGGTTCACGGGCAACCTCTCCGACGACCAGCACTACGAGGTGGAGGAGTCCTCTCTCTGGACGCCTGGGGCCTACGTCTTCTCCTATCACACCGTGAACACTCTGCCGGCTTCCGGGACGGCCGGGAGCTACCCGCCGGACACCTACGGCAACCACTGGATCAAGGTGAACGTCCAGAACTACCAGGGATGGATCACCTTCGACTTCAACGGCAGGGACGCCATCCAGTGGCAGATCGGCATAATCCAGACGGCCTCGGACGGCACCGACGCGTTCGAGTGGCACTCCGTGACCAACAGCACCGCAACCTATTCCGTGGGCATCAACACCACGGGATGGCAGTACGTCGTCCTGGTCGTCCAGCCCATCACCGACACCTCCCTGACCCTGACCTACGACTGGTCGGTCAGCGCCCAGACGGGCATCGGCGAACAGCCGGGCGATGCCAGGCCCACCATCTCGTCCAGCAATCCGTTCACCAGGGGCGGGGCCATAAGCCTCTCCCTCCCCGAGTCCGGCTTCACCACCATCGGAGTCTACGACCTGACCGGGCGCCTCGTTGACACCCCCCTGTCCTCGAACCTCGAGGCCGGGGAGCACACGATCGCCTGGTCGGCCGCCGACCTTCCCGGAGGGGCCTACTTCCTCCGGCTCAACGCTCATGGCGGCGGGATGACCTCGCGGATCATCCTGCAGGACTAGGATCGCAAAGGCGGGCGCGCCCCGGACGGGGCCGCCCGCAACCAAGCGGAGGGAAGATGAGAAACCTGCTCTGTGTCATGGTGCTCCTCCTCGTCCCGGCCCTTGCCTCTGCCGATGCGGTCTTCGACCGCATCATGGCCATGAAGGAGTCGGGGGAGATCTCTGTCGACCAGGCGGCTCTCTATCTCGCCGCCAGCGTCGTCGACCCCACCCTTGTCCCGGCCGCCATCATGGGCTCCGACGGCCCGGCGCGGTGCGGCACACCCGCCGTGCTCGAGGCCCAGAGGATGCTCGGTGAGGTCTCCGCGCCCGTGGCCGGCGAGGTCGAGCTCCTGCTCGCCCGTCCATCCCTCAGCGGAGCCGAGCAGATCTACGACACCCCCGGCGGGCATTTCAAGATCCACTGGACCAC
>DIAQ01000098.1:88156-89524 GCA_002414865.1 candidate division Hyd24-12 bacterium UBA5074
ATGCAGATCGACGCCCTGGGCATGACCGCGCCCGACGGCGTGCCCGATCCCACGACCCCCAACAACGACTCGTCCAGCTACATCATGATACTCGTCGGCATGTCCACGCCCCTGATGCAGGTCACCGTGGCCCACGAGTTCTGCCACGCCAGCCAGATGTCCTACGACGTCTCCGAGCCCAGCTGGTTCATGGAGAACACCTCCACCTGGATGGAGGACATGGTCTACGACAGCATCAACGACTACTACGGATACCTGCACTCTGGCGACAACCCCCTGCGCAAGCCCTGGTTCGACATCAGAGAGGGCGGCTCGACGCTCTACTGGTACGCGGGCTGCATCTGGCCCCGCTACATGATGCTCAGGATCAACACCCTCGCCGTGAGGGAAGTCTGGGAGAACTGCGCCGATGTCTGGGGCTCCAACATGCTCACGGCGCAGCAGGACATGTTCACGAGCCACGGCATGACCTGGGAGCAGGCATTCATGGAGTACGGGTGCTGGAGGTGGTTCACCGCCGTCAACTGGTATGCGGGCTGCGCCATGTTCGACGACGAAGCCACCAACTGGACCCCCGGCCCGTATATCTTCCCCTATCACCAGATCAGCACGCTGCCGGCCTCCGGTGACGAGGGCGCCTATCCTCCCGACACGTTCGGCATCCACTGGATCCGCGTGAATCTCGCCAACTACCAGGGCGGCTGGGTCAACATGCACATGGACGGCCGCGACGGCTTCGACTGGAACCTCGGCGTCATCATGTGGGACACCGCCGGCGACCACCTCTTCCAGTGGTACAACTGCGACGCCTCCGGAGTGAAGGACGTCTCCGTCAGCACCTCGGGCTGGGACTACGCGGTCTTCTTCCCCGCCCTGATGACCGACACGAGCCTCGACAAGTACTACACATGGTCGCTCACATACACCACGGGCATCTCGGAGGACCCCGGGGCCGCCGACGCCATCGGGCTCACGATCTCGGAGAACCCCGCAGGAGTGACCACCAGCGCCACATACACGCTCCCGGTCGCCTGCACCGCCAGGATCGACGTCTTCGACTGCGCCGGGCACCTGGTCTCCACGCCGGTCGACGCTGAAGCGGCTGCCGGGCAGCACGCGGTCGAGCTCTCCGGGCTCGGAGCCGGCACCTACTTCGTCCGTCTCTACGCCGACGGCCAGATAGCCTGCCGCCGGGTGACCTTCCTGGAGTAGCCGGGAGCTTCGGAATGGAGGGGGGGGCTGCGGCTCCCCCCTTTCCTTCCTCCCTGCTATCTTCCCTCACGAAAATGCGATCGTTCACGAACCCGGCGCCCTTCGTACCGCTGCTCCTGCTCGCGGCCGCCTCCGCCTGCGGCAGGGAGGAGGCAG
>DIAQ01000097.1:0-5033 GCA_002414865.1 candidate division Hyd24-12 bacterium UBA5074
TGCGCCTCCCGAATCGAGTTCCCGACCGACGCCCTGGCTGGATACAGGGAGCACCTGCCCTGCGGCTGGAGGCTCCAGCACAACACCCCGGAAGGAATCCTCTGGGTGGCTTCACACTCCGAAGCCTTCTCGTCCGGGCAGGCCTCCTTCTACAGGAAGACCGGCAGCAACGAATTCTCTCTGCTGGACGGTGGCTTCGAGGAACCGGGCAGGGCTGCGGAGGCCATCCTCTCCGTTGTGAGGCCTGACATCGGAGCGGGGGAGGCGGAGGTGATCCTCCCCGACGATGCGCGCATCATTGCAGCATTCCGGGAGGCGGGCTACGAGTACTGGGAGGAACCCGGGGAGGCCAATCTGCTGGTGTTGAGGCACGGGGGTCAGTAGCGCCAGAGTGCCCTCTGATCGGCCGCGATCCGCGCTCTCGTGGAATACCGGGACTCCAGGCGCCCGGCCCGGGCCCGGGTCGAGTCCGCCTCGTAGAGCCACGAGATCACGTACAGAGAATTCCTCTCGGAAAGGGACGGCCGGGATGAAGGGCACTCCCGCCTTATGAGCCCGGCGAGGTCCCATCCTGCGACCCGCCTCTCCTGCGGGTTTCCAGCCCCGGTCTGCCACACGATCACCAGCTTGTCCCACCTCAGGCCGGGATCGCCCGGGCAGTTGCGGATTCCCTCGGATATGAGCTCCAGCCCCTCGTCCACGTATCCGAGATTGACTGCGAGCTGATACGAGCCGTCGGAGTACGCCTCCCTGAAGTCCGGCTTCAGCTCCACGATGAGCCAGATCAGGGGGAGGTACTCCGGGATGCTCGTCCAGTCGTTCCCCTCGTAGATCCACATATGGTGGTACTGGTCGATCTTGAGGAACAGGTAGTCGGCTGCCAGCGACCTGACCTGTTCCAGCGACTCCCCGACGGGCGCCAGTGCATCTGATCCTTCCTCCGCGGCATCTCTGATCGCGATGCCCGCGAGGAGCGCAAGCCCCAGGAAGGGGATCGGAAGGAGCCACCTCACCGTCGCAGATGCCTTCCCGTGACCAGCAGGATGCCGGCCGAGAGAGCCAGGAGGATCGTCGAAAGGAGTAACAGAGACGGCCACTGTCCCGGGGATGCCCAGGGCTGCTCGAAGAGCCATGCGGTGCAGTCGCTCCTCTCGCCGGCCCCGTGTTCGTGGTGCTCCTGTCCCGACAGCTCGACCGCTTCGCTCCCCCCCGCGAGGTGCTCGTCTGATGGCTGCACCGGGGCCGCAGCGCTTCCCGTGACCATGGGGACGAGGAGGGCGAGAAGGACGGGGAGGGCGGTCATCTCAGGTCTCTCCTGCTGAACGAGGCATAGGCCAGGGACAGCGTGAGGAGGGTGTAGGAGACGCCGTACAGCACGGCCAGCAGCACGAATCCAGGAGGAACGCGGAAGCCGTGCATGATGGCATCCTTGACATGGAAGACGGCCATGTGCGGGAGGGCCGTCCAGAGAAGACCCATGGCGCCGGGAGCGCCCGGGAGGAGCGATATGAAGTCCTGCCTGCCGAGCGAGCAGATGATGAACCCCAGGAATGTGAGCGGCGCGTTGAGGGGGGGCGAGACCCGGAAGCCAAGTGCGACGACGACCGACAGGAGGAAGCACCCTTCGATCCCCAGCAGGGCGCACGAGACGAGGAATCCGCCGGGAACGGGAAGGCCCCTTGCGAGCATCACGATCATGAGGGCGACCGCCCACAGGAGCGTCATCGCGATCTGGACGAAGGCTCCCCCGAGGAACCGGCCGGATATGTAGCCGCCCCGTGACAGGGGCACTGCAAGCAGAGGGAGCAGGATTCTCGTCTCCCTGTCGCGGGGGAAGATGCCGGCCCCGAGACCGATGGCCAGGACCAGGCCGCCGAGTTCCATGGCGGACATCCCCAGGTCGAGCACGAACCATCCCGAGCTTGCGACGCCGTAGGAGGGGATCAGCCCTATTCCCAGGAGTGCGAGGGCCGTGAGGGCGCACACCCCCCAGATGGTCCGCCTCCGCGCGAGCATCCTCACGGTCATCCCCGAGAAGGCGAGAATCCTCCTCATCTCGCCGCACCCTCGGTGGCGGTCAGGAAGACATCCTCGAGGCTCCTGAAGTGCCTCGCCACCTCTTCGATCTCCGCCCCGGAGGCCCTCAGGGCATCGATGCGGTCCTGCAGTCCGGCCCGGTGTACCGATTCGCTCCCCGCGGTGCCGCCCCTGGTGTAGGCGATCCTCCAGAGGTCCTCGGACCGCAGCAACTCGTCGAGCGAGCCGGAAGCCACCACCCTGCCCGAGGACAGGATGACCGCCCTGTCGCAGACGGTCTCCACCTCGGACAGGATGTGCGAGGAGAGGAAGATGGAGGCGCCTCTGCCGTTCTCCTCCAGGATGATGTCGCGGAATTCCTTGCGAGCGCCTGGATCGAGGCCTCCCGTGGGCTCGTCCATGACCAGGAGATCGGGCCTGCTCTGGAGGGCCAGGGCCAGGCTGAGCCTCTGTTTCATGCCCTTGGAGAGACGCCTCAGTCTCGTCCCTCCCCAGCCTGAGAGCCCGACCCGGCCGAGCAGCGCCCGGGAGGCTTCGTCCGAATGCCGGATACCCCTCATAGAGGCGAATACGGAGAGGTACTCGAGCGGCGTGAAGGAATCGTCGTAGTCGGGGTTTTCGGGGACGTATCCCAGCCTGGCCCGCACCGCGGGCGAAGCGGGCGGGGAGCCGAAGACCGCGAGGACTCCGGAATCCGGCCTGAGAAGGCCCAGGATGCACTTGATCGTCGTGGTCTTGCCTGCGCCGTTGGGTCCGAGGAAACCGAGTATCTCGCCCCTGTCGAGCTCGAAGGAGACTCCGGAGAGCGCGGGGAAGCGTCTGAAGCCACCCGCCCGCGGGTAGCGCTTCGAGAGTTCCTCCACAGAGAGAGCGCAGTCCTTCATGGCAGTTCTCCAGGGCTTCGAGCTCCGGTAATCTAGGGTCCCCCGGCCCGGGCGGCGAGTGGCGGCCCGCACCGTGGCGGAAGGCGGCCCGCGGGACTATCTTCCGGCTTGCTTTCGGGAGGTCCTCCCGGCCAGCCCGCCGCATCGGACCGGTCCCGCAATCAAGGACGAAGGAAAGGAACACCCAATGCCTATCTCTCCTCATGGTGGAAGACTGGTCGCCCGCCAGGTGGAGGGCCCCGAGGCTGCGGAGCAGGCAGCCGGGCTCTCGGGACACCCCGTCATACAGCTCAACGAGAGGGAGGCCTGCGACCTGGAGATGCTCGGGTCCGGCGCCTTCAGCCCTCTCGAAGGATTCATGGATCGGGCGCAGTACGAGGGCGTCATCGAGGACATGCATCTTCCCGATGGCCCGGTCTGGCCGCTTCCGGTCACGCTCTCCTCGAAGCAGGACACGGATTCCCTCAGTCCCGGCTGCAGGGCTGCCCTCCGCGATCCCTCGGGGAGGATAGCCGGCAGCATGGTGGTGGGAGAGGTGTTCGAGGCCGACCTCGAAAGGGAGGCCCGCCTCTGCCTGGGCACCGCGGACGTGGCCCATCCCGGTGTCGCATATCTGAGAGGCCTGTCCGGAAGCTACATCTCGGGAAGCATCACCAGCTTCAGGAACAGGTCCGCCGAGCCTTTCGCAGACAGGAAGCTCGATCCCCGGGAGACCAGGGTCCTGTTCAAGGCCAGGGGCCTGGAGACGGTGACCGCGTTCCAGACCAGGAACCCGGTGCACCGGGCGCACGAATACATCCAGAAATGCGCCATGGAGGTGACGGACGGTCTCCTCCTGCATCCTCTCGTGGGGCTGACCAAGGATGACGACATCCCGGCCGACGTCAGGATGAAGTGCTACGACGCGCTGCTCTCCAACTACTTCCCGGCCTCGCGGGTCGTGCTGAGCGTCTTCCCCGCGGCCATGCGCTACGCCGGCCCGAGGGAGGCCGTGTTCCACGCCCTGATCCGCAAGAACTACGGATGCACCCATTTCATCGTGGGAAGGGACCACGCCGGAGTGGGGAGCTACTATGGGACCTATGACGCACAGCTGATCTTCGATCGCTTCACGCCTGGCGAGATCGGGATCGAGCCACTCCGCTTCGAGCATTCGTTCTTCTGCAGGAGATGCGACGGGATGGCCACCACGAAGACCTGCCCGCACTCTCCGGATAATCACATAGTCCTGTCGGGCAAGAAGGTCCGCGAGATGCTCTCGCTCGGGGAGGTCCCGCCGATAGAGTTCTCCCGGCCTGAGGTGGCCTCGATCCTCATCGAGTGGGCCAGGAACAGGAGGGACTGAGATGGGTTTCCTCATCGTGGTCAGGGGTGGAGGGGAGGAGGCCGTCGCCGCCATGGAAGGCGACCTGCTCGCCAGAGGGGCCGCCGTCGAGGCTCTGACGCCCGCCAGGCAGCCCGGCATGCCGGAGTCCGCCATACCCGCTTCCGCCGCAATGCTGGCGAAGCACGGGGTGATCGTGCTGCTCTCCTCCGATCCGTCCTGCCCCGGAGTGCCGGTGGAGGTCATCCAGGGGGAGTCCGCGCTCGATGCAGAGGCCCGTTCGACGTTCCTCAGGAGGCTCGAGCTGGCAGGGCGCATCCCGGCGGCTTCCGGAGAGCTGGAGCCCGGCGAGGAGGAGCTGGTCCGGGAGCGGCTGCAGAAACTGGGTTACCTGTAGCGCTCTCAGGGTCGAACAGGCGCCCCCGAAGGCTGCACCGGCACAAGGAGGCTGGATATGCCCTCGCTGAAGCTCAAGGTGGATTCCGCGTTCCTGGACAGGCTGCGCGCAGTGGCCCGCGAGAACGGATATTCCGGGCCCGAAGAGATGGCCCTGCATGTCCTTGAGAGGGAGATCGAGAAACTGACGCCTCAATCCGGCGAGACCCCGGAAGAGGTCAGGAAGAAACTCGAGGGCCTGGGCTACATGGGCTAGGCCCCGGCAGCGCTTCCTATACCTTCACCTTGAACAGGACGCCTGCCGCCAGGGCAGCCAGGGAACTCACCGCGACGAAGACCGCCTCTGCGCCCGGGCGGGTTCTGAAGACCGGGTAGACGGCCTTCTCGGCGGA
>DIAQ01000097.1:5380-5679 GCA_002414865.1 candidate division Hyd24-12 bacterium UBA5074
GTCCTCCGCGGCGTCCCGAAGTGGAATCGGGAGCCTCCGTACGCAACGACGAACGAAAAGCCCGAAGGCACGATCCTGAAGGCCGCGATCGAGCCGTCGCCGGATCTGAATCCGGGCTCCAGGACAGCTGCACCCTCGGCCGAAGCGCTCCCGGATCCCCCCTGAAGAAGCCCCTCGATGACCACCAGGGTCGTGTCCCCGGGCCCCGGGGCCACCGCTCCGAACCTCGAATGAACCTGGCCGTAGAGGAGCATGAAGGGAACAGCCGAAACCACGAGCGGGGGCATGAGCAGCAGCAG
>DIAQ01000019.1:0-2032 GCA_002414865.1 candidate division Hyd24-12 bacterium UBA5074
GGTGTCGAGCCGGGTCAGGTTCTCCGAGGTGTTGAGGGATACCGAGTTGTTGCCGATCCTCATCAGATGGCTGTGCTCGCTGTGCAGGGAGATGACGGCCTTCAGCCCCTTCCTCTCAGCGCGGTCCCTGGCCTCGAGGAGGATCTCACGGATTCCTGGAGCGATCATCCTACTGCCCCCTCTCGCCCGTGATCACGTTTCCGAAGCGCACGACGGGCACGCCGTGGCCCAGCTGCATCACCTGGTTGGGTTCCCCCTTGCCGCAGTTGTCCACCTGCATCAGCCGCCATGTGCTCTCGTCGCCCACGGCATCGAGCGAATTGTAGAACTCGAGGGTGTGCCCCTGGTAGGTGGGGTTCCTCAGGATCCTGGTGCGTCGGCCGTCCTTCACTTCCCACGCGATCTCGCATCCGAAATGGAAGTGCTCGCGGTTCGAGCCTATGGACCAGGAGGTCGGATTGTCCACGATGATGCCGTCGGCGGTGGAGGCGACGATGTCCTCGAGACTGCCGTCGGTGCCCGGCAGGATGTTGACGTTGGTCATCCTGTCGATTGGCGCGCGGTAGAATGCCGTCGCCCTCGCAGCCCCGCCGCTGTCGGCCAGCACCTTCCTGCCGGCCCTGTCGTTGGCCTCGTTGACCATCGCCCTCGAGCTGAGGACGTTGACCAGGATTCCGGAGTCGATCAGCATGTAGTCCTTCTCGGGGGTTCCATCATCGTCGTAGCCGAAGGTGCCGGGGGAATTCTCGATCCCGCCGAAGGAGCTGACGTTCAGCTTCTCGCTGCCGTATCTGAGACTGCCTATCGAGTCGAGCGTCACGAAGGAGCCGCCGGCGAACGAGAGCTCATAGCCGAGAATCCTGTCCAGCTCCAGCGGGTGCCCGATGGTTTCGTGCACCTGCAGGAATGTCTGTCCCGGAAGCAGGATGACCGAGCGCCGGCCGTACTCCAGCGGCTCGGCACCGATCAGTGACGAGAGCTCGGACTTTATTCGCTCGGCATGGCCGCCGAAGAGGTCGGGGCAGGTCAGCATCTCCCATCCCCTCGAGCCTCTGCCGGTCGAGAAAAGGCTCATGCTCCTGCGCTGCATCTGCCCGTCGGAGTCGAGGGCCATCACGGTCATCTCGGCGAATGTGTCCGCGAGCCTCTTCTCGATCTCCGTCCCGTCGCTGTTCAGGAAGAGGACATGCCTCCTCGTGAATGCGGCCGACACGATGCGCCGCAGGATCCAGTCATCCCTGAGGCGCGAATCGAGCGAGACCAGGAAGTCGAGCTTGTCTCCCAGGCCGACTCCGAAGGGGTCGACTTCGACCGGGGAGGTGTACGTTCCGTTCACGGGGGAAGCCGAACCCATGCGCAGCTTGACCTTGACCAGGCCCGCGGCCGTCCTGGCGTTCCTCAGGGCCAGGTCGAAGCTGGCGTCGATCCCGGAGGAACCCGACGATGCCGCGAAGCCCCAGGCTCCGCCCCAGAGCACTCGCACGCCGACGCCGGTCTCGAGTCCGGTGTCGTTCGCCTCCAGGTTCCCGTCGTAGAGCACCAGGTTCTCGGACCAGTCTTCTGTGAAGAACCTCGCATCCGAGTACTCGGCGCCTTCGGAGACCATCCTGTCGATGTTTCGTCGGATCTGCGACCTTGCAGCAGAGATGGCGTCCATCCTCGGCATCCCCTTCACGGTTTGGGTGTACCGCTCAACTATACAAAAATACTTGAATGTACAACATCCGTAAAGTGCAGATGGCGGGCCGACGGCCCGATGCTGGCTCTAGCCCCTGATCCTGCCCTCGATGAAGGGCACTTCGAACACCTTCTCATGGAACACGGGGCCGTGGCCGAAATAGCCGTCCTCTCCGAACAGCTCGCCATGGTCCGATGTGACGGTGATCCAGGTGCCCGGAGGAACTATGCTGCAGAGCCTGTCGAAAACGCCGTCGAGATACCCGACCGCAGCCACCTGCCGCCGGCGGAGCATCGCGAGCTGCTCCAGGGTGAAGAACCTCGGCTCGCCCTCGGGTGTGGCTTCGGCACCGGC
>DIAQ01000019.1:2386-2634 GCA_002414865.1 candidate division Hyd24-12 bacterium UBA5074
TAGAAGCTCGGCCTGCCGGGAGGGAAGACCATCAGATCGAGCATGGCGTTCATGTCGTTGTGCTTCGGCATGAGCCGCCAGGAATCGAATCCCCTGTTGACCGGAGTCGAGCTGTTGAGCACCGGGAGCGAGACCATGGCGGCGGTGTGATACCCGAGCGAGTCACGCAGGAAGGGCGGCAGATACAGCCCGGGCACCAGGCTCTTGAATTCGAGGCCCTTCGATCCCAGGCGCTCGTTGAACTTCAG
>DIAQ01000007.1 GCA_002414865.1 candidate division Hyd24-12 bacterium UBA5074
CAGTGAACCGGCCGGCGGTTACACGGGTCCCGGCCTGCCCGGGGGGCAGGCGAGGGCAGCGACGGTGATGGCCAGGCCCTCCTCGAAGGGCACGAGCGGAGTGTAGCCCAGGACCCTCGCGGCCAGCGTGATGTCAGCCCGGCTGTGCCTGACGTCCCCCGCGCGCACAGGGCCGTGGACCGGGACCAGGTCCTCCCGGCCGAGGATCCGCAGGATCTCCCTGGCCAGCGTGTCCACGGTGACGCTGCCCCCGCAGGCCACGTTCATGACGAGGCCGGAGGCCCCGGGGGCAGATGCCGCGAGGATGTTCCCTTCGACGACATTCCTGACGAAGGTGAAATCCCTCGACTGCCCGCCGTCGCCGTTGACAACAGGGGGTCTGCCCTCCATGGCCAGCCTCGTGAACAGCGGGATGACCGCCGCATAGGGGCTGTCCGGGTCCTGGTTGGGGCCGAAGACGTTGAAGAACCTCAGGCATGCGGTCTCCAACCCGTATACGCCGGTGAAGACCTGGCAGTACTTCTCGGCAGCGAGCTTGCTCACCGCATATGGCGACAGGGGTCTCGGGGGCAGGTCTTCGCTCTTCACCTGCTCGGGCGCATTCCCGTAGACGGAGGAGGAGGATGCGAAGACGACCCGGCGCACACCCGAGCTTCTCGCGGCCTGCAGGACGTTGAGCGTGCCGCCGACGTTGACCTCGTTGGAGGCCACGGGATCGGCGATGGATCTGGGAACGCTGGGGAGGGCGCCGAGGTGGAAGACCACCTCGCAGCCGCGCACGGCGCCGCTCACAGCCCCCGGGTCCCTCAGATCGCCCTCTCTGAACTCGCAGTCCACACCTGCGAGGTTGCTCCTGCGGCCGGTGGAGAGGTTGTCCAGAACGCAGACCGCATGTCCCCTCCGGACGAGCTCGGCGGCCAGGTTCGACCCGATGAAGCCGGCTCCGCCGGTCACGAGGCATCTCATCGAGGACATCTCCGGGACGGTTCGAGGGCTGTCACATCCGACTCCCCGCTGGAATCGGCAGCGCCGCAGCGACGGCGAGGCCGTTGCCCGTGTTCATCACGCACACCCCGGGCCAGAGCGGGTATCGCGAGCAGCTCCCCTTCCGGGTGCTGTTCCGTCATTTCCCCGGGCCCGAGGCCATGAGGAGGACCAGGTCCTGCGCGGTGCGGTTCTGGAGATGGAAGAGCTCCCAGGGGAGAACTATCACCGTGTCCCCCGGACCTATCTCCGATGCGAACCCGTCGGGGTCCACGCATTCGCCGCGGCCGGACAGCACCAGGAACACCCGTTCGGAGGGGGAGGTGTCTCTCGGCGTATGGCCGCCGGGCTGCACATCCACCCTCCTGAGCGAAATCCTGTTGCAGCCGTCGCGCGGGCCTGCGAGGAGCCTGCTGACGACCCTCGACCAGCCCGGATCGCTGTGGTGCTGCGGACGGACGCTGTCAGTGGACCTGATCATCATGATCGCCGACCCCCTCTTCCCCGGGAGGGGAATATACCGGGGGCGCCTTCGTGAAATGCAGCGGGTCCCCCACCTCGCCGGGGACCACCGTCCTGCCCATCGCCGCACAGCGGGCGGACATGCGGTCGAGGACATCCTCGATGCGGTCCGGGACCACGGTCTTGCCTTCGTACAGGTTGTAGTCGAGCCTGTACCTGGTGGGGGTGAGGTTCGGCATGAAGACATTCGCGCCCGCGGCCAGCCCCCGCTCGAGGCCCGTCGGCGTCAGGGTCTGGAGCGCCGTGGTTGCGGACATGTTGATGTCGGGCATCAATATCCTGAGCAGGGCAATCATCCGGAGAGTGAGGCTCACCCTCCTCTCGCGGGACGGGGCCTCGTGCCTGCTCGCGTACAGCGGCGTCCCGGAATGCTCGATCCAGGGACCCATTCCGCACATGTCGATTCCGAAATCCCGCAGGAAGAGGAGGTCCCCGGCAAGGCTCTCCTCCGTCTGCCAGGGGACGCCGATGAGGACTCCGCTGCCGGCCTGCCAGCCCCCCTTCCGCAGGTTCCGGAGGCACTGGATCCGCTCCTCGAAGCGATGGAGGCCGTCCCGCGGGTGGAGCTTCGCGTAGAGCACGGGATCGCTCGTCTCGATCCTGAGCAGGTAGCGCCCGCCGCCCGCCGCCTTGAGCCGCTCGAGCGCGGCCCGGGGCAGCTCCCCGGTCGAGAGCACCATCCGCACGGAATCCCCCCACGACTCGTCGGCCCAGCGCAGGACCTTCTCGACGAGGGCGATGTGGGGCTCCCCGAGCAGCTCTCCGGACTGGAGCAGGAAGGAGCGGAGGCCTGCCGCCCATCCGCTCTCGATGGCGGCGGCGATTTCCTCGAAGGGCATCGAGTATCTGGGAAGAGCGCTGTGGTCGCTCCGCAGGCCGCAGTAATAGCAGTTCTTCCGGCATGCGTTCGTCATCTCGACGATGCCGCGGACGAAGACCCACGGGCCCACGGTCCGGGAGAGGACGGCCGAGGCCGCCCTGAAGAGCGGCTCGTCCACCGAGGGTCCGCGACGCAGGCAGTCGGCCAGGTCATCCCTTCCGAGAACCGCCTCCCCGCCCCCCTCGATGACGGCCAGTCCCTCCTCGAGGAGCATCCTAGCGCCTCCCGTCGAATCCGGGAGGCACGAACTCCCCGGGCTGGGGCATGAACCTGTTGAAGGAAAGGGATCTGCTCGCCACGCCTTCTGCGAGCAGATCGGCCACCAGGCCTTCGATATCCGCGTTCTGCCACCCGTAGGAATAGCGGGTGACGATCCTGGAATGGGCGTCGAGCAACAGCACCTGGGGGATGGAATCGACCCCGAAGTTGCTTCTGACCGCCCCGTCATGGTCGACGATCACCGGAAAGTCGACGCCCCAGTCGCGGACTGTCTGGCGCCAGGCCGTCAGGGTCTCCTCGACGGGCACATAAGCCACGATGAACTGCACGGGCTGCCTGCGCAGGCTGTCCTGGAGCGACTGCAGGCCTTCGAGGGCCAGCGCGTCCGACAGCCGTGAGAAGTCGCAGAAGATGACAACCAGGACATGGCCCTCCAGCTGGGAGTAGAGGCTGAGCGGGCCGGCCGTATTGAACCAGACGTGGCCGGAGGGGAAGTCGCCCACCCCCACATACCGCTCGGCGTTGGGGGGCTCCTTCTTGAGGCTGAACAGGAAGCTCAGCAGGAGAGCGGACACGGCGACGGCCGCCACGAAATAGATGGTGGAGCGCGTGCGGTGCCTCGTCAGCTCCGTTGCGGGCAGAGCGCCCTCGTCGCGTTCCCTCGAGAGGCGCAGCGGAAGTCTCAGACGGTCCCTCCGGATCCGGGCAGCCGAGCGGGCAGCTCTGCGCAGATCGGCCGGGGAGGCCGGGCTCCGCCCGCCGGGGTCATGTCCGGCCGGTTCATGCCTGCCCGGCCATCTCGGCGTCGACCATCTCGTTCACGAGCTCGTCGAAGGTGACGGCGGGCTTCCAGCCGAGCACGCTCCGGGCCTTCCCGGCGTCCCCGCACAGGGAATCCACCTCGGTGGGCCTCCTGTACCTGTCATCAGTGACCACATGGTCGCGCCAGTCGAGTCCGACCCTTCCGAAGGCCTTCTCCGCGAACTCGCGGATCCTGTGGGTCTCCCCCGTGGCAACCACGAAGTCGTCTCCCGAAGGCTGCTGGAGCATGAGGTACATGGCCTCCACGAAGTCCCTGGCATGGCCCCAGTCGCGCGAGGAATCGAGGTTGCCCAGCACAACCTTGTCCTGCAGGCCTTTCCTTATCCTGGCTGCAGCGATGGCTATCTTGCGCGTGACGAAGTTCTCCCCGCGCCTGGGGGATTCGTGGTTGAAGAGGATGCCGCTGGAGGCGTGGAGGCCGTAGCCCGCCCTGAAGTTCACGACCATCCAGTGCGCGTAGAGCTTGGCAGCCCCGTAGGGGCTCCTGGGGCGGAAGGGCGTCTGCTCGTTCTGCGGGGGCTCCGAGGAGCCGAACATCTCGCTCGTCGAAGCCTGGTAGAACCTGCATTCGCGCGTGAGTCCGACCTCGCGGATCGCGTCGAGCAACCGGGCCACGCCAAGCGCATCCACGTCCCCGGTGTACTCGGGCATGTCGAAGGAGATCTTCACATGGCTCTGGGCCGCCAGGTTGTAGACCTCATCGGGTCCGCAGTGCTCGAGGATCCTGTTCAGCGCGCTCGAGTCGGTCATGTCGCCGTAATGCAGGAACAGGCGGTTCCCGTAGTTTTCCTCGTCCTGGATGAGGTGCTCTATCCTCTGTCGGTTGAAGCTGCTCGACCTCCGGACAAGGCCGTGGACCTCGTATCCCTTCCCGAGGAGCAGCTCGCACAGATAGGAGCCGTCCTGCCCGGTTATGCCCGTTATGAGGGCCTTCCTCATCGCAAAACCTCCCGGCCCGCGGGGCCCGTGCCCCTTGCGGCCACTATCGTGAAATCGTCGGCAAAGGAGTCCGTTCCCGAGAAGCGGCGGACCTCCTCCTCCATGCCCTGGAGCATCTCGTCCAGCGGGAGACGGCGGGCCCGGTCGACGACGGCCGCGATCCTGCCCACGCCGAACTCCTCCTCGGAGGCGTTCATGGCCTCGCTCACGCCGTCGGTGTACATGACGAGGAGATCGCCGGGATTCACCACGGTGCGCCCTCCCCCGTAGGAGGCGCCCGGGGCGACTCCCAGGAGAAGCCCCCCCTCGTCCAGCATCTCGGTCGTGCCGTCCGCCCGGAGCAGCATCGGGGGATTGTGCCCGGCGTTGACCCAGGACAGCATGGACCCCTTCGGCTCGTACAGCGCGGTGAACAGCGTGATGAAGTACTCGGAGGGAGTGGCGTCGTAGACCAGCCGGTTCACCCTCGAGATGATGTCGGGCAGCTCGAGCCCGACTCCGCTCACGGCGCGCATCGAAGCCTGGAGATTGGCCATGAGGAGGGCCGGCCCGACACCCTTCCCCGAGACGTCGCCCACCGTGATTATGACCCTGCCGTCGGGCAGCGGGACGAAGTCGTAGAAATCCCCCGCGACATCCAGGCAGAAGCGGATCCTGGCGGCCAGCTCGAGACCCGGGACTTCCGGCACCACCAGCGGCAGCAGGCTCTTCTGTATCCGCCGCGCTATCTGGAGCTGCTCCTGGAGCCGCTCCTTCTCTACCTTCTCGCGCAGAAGCTCGATGTTCTCGGCCGCTATGCCGATCTGGGCCGAGAGGGAATGCAGGATCTCGATCTCGGACGAGGTGTAGTCCTCTCCGCTGTTCTTCTGCCCCGCCAGCACGAAACCCCGCAGGCCGGAATGCGACACCAGCGGCAGAATGAGCGCAGCGTGCCTTGAGTTCAGCCACTCGATCTGCCCGGGAGTGAGATCGAGCCTGCCGCAGCAGACTATCTCGTCGACGAGCATGGGCCTGCCCAGTCCCGCGAGCCTCTGCAGCAGCTCGTCGCTCCTGGTGAAGGGCGCGGGGCCGTCGTCCGCCACCGCAGGCGACGAGGAATCCTGCCCCGGGAAGAGAACGGGCTCGATGCGCGAGGTCTGCAGCCCGTCGGACAGGCGCTCGCGCAGGAGCCTCCAGAATTCCGAGCCGTCCGTGATGTCGCGGGTCGTGGCGAGGAAGTCCCGCAGGAGGTCCCTGAGCCTTCTCCTCTCAGGGAAAAATCTGTCCTCCATGTAGTTGCGCAGTCCTCGCTGAGCCGGCGCAAAGCCGGCGGCGAGGCCGATCGCCATGACCAGCACGGGAGCCGGGCCCTCGGCTCCGGTGATCCGCATGAGCCATCCCCCCGCCTTGTAGACGAGACCGAGGAGCAGCGCCAGCAGTACCGCGTTGACGATCACGAAGAGCGTCCCGCGCCTGACCCGGGCCTCCACCTCCAGGAGCCTGTACCGGCCGATGGCGTAGGCGAATGTGAGGGGCACGGCCAGGGTGCACAGGAACAGGGCGTTGAGGATGGCCAGCTGGGCCATGAAGCTGAGGGGCTGCAGGATGATCCTGGAGATCGCCACCAGGAGCCCCATGATCAGCATCGAGGGCAGCGAGCCCCAGAGCACCAGGCGCATCTGTCTCTTCTCCATGAGGATGTCGGACCTGTGCATGGATCTGACCAGCACCGTGAAGGCCGTGGCGAAGTATGCGACGACCGTCAGGCTCACGGCCTGGGAGCCTGCGCCCATATGGTCCGCGAGCAGCGAGATGACGAACGCAGCCGCGGCAGGCGCGTAGCAGAGGATGTCGAAGAGCGCCCTCCTCCGCATGTACCAGGGCTTCTCCCTCGGGAAGAGGAACATCAGGTTGAGCCACAGCGGCGCCGCCATCAGGGAGAGAGCGCCCAGCACCCTGAGGATCTCCTCCTCGCCGGGGAGGTGGATCGTGGCGTACGCTGACGCAACGGCGGAGAACGAGTACATCATGATCCCCGCCAGCGAGTAGCAGAAGAGCGACAGCACTCTCGCAGCCCTAGCGTAGGGCCTCTTCACATATGCCCACAACCCCACTGCGACCAGCGCCACGGCTATGAGGAAGCGCAGCGCGAACAGCGGGACGATCAGCAGCCGGATCTTCGAGGGTATGGATCTGGTGACCACCCTCGTCGCGAAGATCCCGCCCTCGTGGCTGTAGCTGATGGCCACTATCTCGCCCGCGGAGGTCCCCGGGCTGAAGACCGAGAAGTAGTTGTCCACGGTCGCGGGGAGCCCGTTTATCGTGAGGAGCGTGTCACCCGGCTCGGGATACGGGGGCTGCACGTAGTCGCGGGAGTCGACCTCGGTGAATACGCCGGGGGCGTCCGGATACAGCTTGATGAGGCTCCAGATGTCCCTCATGTGCGTGAAGGTGCGGGCCTTCGTGTAGTCCTGCGCGACGGCGAAGCCGATCACGACCACGACGAATGCGCTGATGAGCCCCATGCCCGCGCGGACAAGGAACTTCCTCACTGCGTACCTCCCGTGACGGCATTCCCATGGCAAATGTACGAGAACGGAGGGTCGGGGGCCACAGTCAGCGGCCCGGGTCGTCACCGAGCGCCGTCTCGTACAGAGACTCGTACGAAGCGGCGATCCTCCGCCAGTCGTGCGCGGGGGCGAGTGTTCCCCGGAATGCGTCCGAGCGGGGCACCCGGCCCGAAACTGCTGCCTGGACGGCTTCTGCGAGGCTGCCGGCGTCCCCGGTACGGAACTGCAGGCCCGCGCTCCCGGCCGCTTCGACGTTGCCGGGTATGTCGCTGTAGATCAGCGGTATGCCGATGGCCAGCATGTCCAGGAGGGCCATGCTCTGCGCCTCGGCGAGGGAGGGGATGACCCCGAAGGCGGCTCCTCTCAACAGGTCACCCAGGTCCGCGGCCTCCAGCAGCCCGGCCTCGATGACGCCGGAACCCGGGGCGAGACGCTCGAGCAGCCCGGCGTAGCGGCCCGAGGCGGGCGGCCCGGCGATGACGAGGTCGCAGCCTGGAGAGGCGAGGCGCCATGCCTCCAGGAGGATGTGCAGACCCTTGGCAGGGATGTTCCTGCCCGCCGCGAACACGGCGTAGCCCCGCGGCAGGGGAGGGAGGCGGGAGAACACCCTTCCGTGTGCCGTGCCCAGGTCCCTCATCCCGTTGGGGATGACCTCCACCTCCCTGCCGAGGGCCCGGTACAGCCCGGCGAGATGCTCAGAGACGGCCGAGGCCGGACAGGGGAGGGCGAGGAACCTCTTCTCCGCCAGTCTGGACATCCTCCGGCGGAACGGGTCGACGCCGGGAACCTCCCAGGCGCGGCCGTGGGATGTGACCACCGAGGGGAGCAGCGACGGCAGACGGCCGGCGAACAGCAGGGGATCGACGCTGTGGATGTGCACCAGATCGAAGGAGGCTCTCCTCCGCGCGATGAGCGAGAAGGCCTCCATGGAATGGACGGGCATGGCCGAAGCTCCCGTGAGGGGTCCCGGAGTGCCTTCCAGCCTGGCGCCCCGGTGCTCTCCTGACGGATCCGAGTATCCTCTCCAGCCGAAGACCGTCACTTCGTGACCGCGGGCTGCCAGAGAAGCCGACAACTCCTCGACCACGACCTCCACGCCGTGCCTCCCCGGCACTCCCTTAGAGCCGGCCATCGCTATCCTCATGCAGGGATTATTGCGCCCCCGGCGCTCCGGAGAGATGGCCCCCCCGGACAGTGTCAGGGGCTGCTCGACGGGATATAATCTCCATGCAATGCAGGAAAACGAATCGCGCGAGGGCGGAGGACAGCCGGAGGACAGGCCGGTCGTCTACTGCTACAGGTGCGCCAGCCCTCTGGACAGGAGCCTCGACTGGTGCGGCACCTGCGGGGCCGGACAGACGACCACCTGCCACAAGTGCGGGACTTTGTACCGCAAGGCCGAGGGGCGCTGCCCGGTCTGCAGGACGCAGAGGGTGAGGCGGCGCAGGAGGCGGCGCACCTTCAAGGTCTTCTTCAAGGAAACCATCGTCACATGGGTGGTCAGGCACAAGCGCAAGCTGGTATTCATCTCGCTCGGCTTCCTCGCCGGCATCGCCGTCGGGGCGATCCTGAAGGCGCTGGCCGATGCGTCGATGCCCGAGGGCATGGTGCATCCCACCGATTCGGCGGAGTTCTGGACCGAGCCGTTCACCGCTGCGTGGCGCACCATCGTCCGCATCGTCTCGACGGGCTTCAGGTCGGTTGCTGGCTGGATCGTGAATGCCGTTCTGATGCATCTCAAGACGACCATCCTCGGAGTGCTCGGTGCGGTGGCCGGACTGCTGCTCGCACTCAGGGCCGACAAGAGGCGCAGACGCTCCCCGCATCGCAGATACTGATCCGGGAGCGCGACAGGAGGGCTCTGGGTTGAAGATACTCGGACAGCGTCTGAGCGACGGCTCCGTGCAGGTATTCGAGGCTCCCTCGCCTGCCTCCGGGCCGCTGCTCCTCAGGGTCGCCACACTCTACTCGGCGGTCAGCCCCGGAACCGAAGGCGGCAAGATCGCCGCAGGCAGGCAGTCCCTCCTCGCCAAGGCCCGGTCGAGGCCCGAGGCGGTCCGGCAGGTGCTGGACACCGCCAGGGCGCTGGGGCTGAGGGCCACGGCGCGAAAGGTGAGGGCCAGGCTGGAGGGAGCGACTCCCCTCGGGTACAGCCTGTGCGGCAGGGTGATCGAGGCAGGGGCGCTCGTGAGGGGCTTCTCCGAGGGCGACCTGGTGGCCTGCGCCGGAGGAGGCTACGCCAATCATGCCGACGAGGCCGTGATCCCGGTCAATCTCGCGGTTCGTGTCCCCGGGCAGGTCGGGGCCGACAGCGCTGCATTCGCGACCCTGGGCGCCATAGCGATCCAGGGGGTGCGGCTGGCTTCGCCCTCGGCCGGGGAGTGCGCCCTCGTGATCGGCCTCGGGATAATCGGCCAGCTCGCGTGCCAGATACTCAGGGCAAGCGGGTGCAGGGTCTTCGGGACCGACGTCTCGGGCTTCGCGGTCGATCTCTCGCGAAAGGCCTCCACAGCCGATGCAGCCTGCCTGGCCGATGATCTGGAACCCGCTTTCGGAGAGTTCTCGAGGGGCAGGGGTGCCGATCTGGTGCTCATCTGCGCCGGCACAGCCGGCAACGCCCCGGTGGAGACCGCCGGGCGCCTCGCGAGGAAGAGGGGCAGGGTCGTGGTGGTGGGCGCCGTGGGCATGCACATCCCGCGCGAGGACTACTACCGGAAGGAGATTTCCTTCACCGTATCCTGCTCCTACGGCCCGGGCAGATACGACCCGACCTACGAGGAGGGCGGCCTCGACTACCCGCTGCCGTTCGTCCGCTGGACCGAGCAGAGGAACATGGAGGCGGTGCTCGACCTCATGGCGGGGGGAGCCGTGGACCCGACTCCTCTGGTCACGGACAGGATACCCTTCGAGGAGGCCCCGTCCCTCTACCAGGCCCTCGCCGACCGGCAGAGGCCCTTCTGCGGCATCCTGCTCGAGTACCCGGAGAACGCCGTCGCCAGAAAGCCGCTCGTGGAGCTCGCCGGCCCCGCCCGGCCGGGGCGGGCGTCCGGCTCGACAGGGATCGGCTTCCTCGGGCAGGGATCGTTCGCCCAGTCCTTCCTGCTCCCGGCCCTGGGGGGCATGGCAGGTGTCCGACTCGTCTCGATCTGCACGCGGAGCGGGCTCTCGGCGGCCGATGCGGGCGCCAGGCATGGCTTCGCACGGGCTGTCGACTCGCTCGACGGCCTTCTCGCGGACCGCGAGGTCGATGCCCTTGTGATCGCGGCAAGACACGACATGCACGGCGCCGCAGCGCTCGCCGCCCTCTCGTCGGGCAGGCCCGTGTTCGTCGAGAAGCCTCTCTCCATCGACCGTGACGGGTTGGCGTCCATCGCGCGCCTCGTCCAGGCACGGCCCCTTCCGGTGCTCCAGGTGGGTTACAACAGGAGGTTCTCGAGGTGCGCCCGTGCCGCCAGGAGGCACTTCGAGGGGACCGGAGCCCCCGTCTGCATCTCCTGCAGGATCAACGCCGGGCGCATACCCATGGACTCGTGGATCCAGGACCCCGTGCAGGGCGGAGGAAGGATTCTGGGCGAGGCCTGCCACTTCGTGGACCTGATGCAATACCTAACGGATGCAGAGCCCGTGAGGGTTTTCGCTGCCGCATCGCGGAGCGCCGACTCCTCGGTCCCCCGCGAGGACGACCTGATGGCGACCATCGAGTTCTCGGACGGCTCCGTCGGCCAGCTCGCCTACCTCTCGCGCGGCGACAGGTCGCTGCCCAAGGAGAGGGTGGAGGTCTTCGGATCCGGCAGGGTCGCGGTGCTGGACAACTACCGCGCGGTCGAGCTGCACGCGAAGGGCCGAAGGGTCGTCAAGCGCCTGCCCGGCAAGGGATACGCCGAGGAGATGAAGGCCTTCGTGGAGTCAGTGCGGACGGGGCTGCCCGCCATCCCCGCGAGGTCCCTCCTGCTGACCTCCCTGACCACCTTCAGGATCCTCGACAGCCTCTCGAGCGGCCGGCCCGAGGCGGTGGACCTCGCAGAACTCCTGCGGGACTGAGCCGGTGAAGCCCGACCCGGCCCGCGTCGCCTCGGAGGTCTGGGACCGCTGCAGATCCGCGGGTTTCAGGGGCTCCGATCCTTACGACGCTCTCAACGGGAGGTTCTGGCCGGGGCTGGCCGGGCGCTCGGGCACATCCCGCAGGATGCTCCTCCAGGCGGGGCGGAGGACACCTCGATGCCTGCGCCCGCTCCTGGGCGTGCCGCCGGGCCTGAATCCGAAGGCCCTGGCCCTTTTCCTCTCCTCCATCGCCGACCTGCCGTCGCTGGAATGCGCGACGGAATCCTCGACGTTCCTCTCCGACGCCCTGCTCAGCCTCTCGTCGCTGCCCGACGGGAGCCCTGCCCTGTCCGGGGGCAGGCGCCACCGGCAGGGACTGGCTGCGGAGGTCGCCGGCGGATCGGGAGTTCCCCCCGCAATCGGATGGGGTTACGACTTCCCGTGGCAGGGCAGGGCCTTCTTCCAGCCTCCCTTCGCCCCGACCGCGGTCGTGACGAGTTTCGTCGCGAGGGCCTTCGAGGACTGCGAAAGCCCGGCCGCCCCCGCGGTCCTACCCGCCGTCGGCAGGTTCCTCCTGACATCCCTGGGACGGTACGAGTGCGACGAGGGGATCTGCTTCAGCTACTCCCCCAGAGACTCCACGCGCGTCTTCAACGCTTCTCTGCTGGCCGCGTCGGCGCTCGTGGCCGCCGGACGGCGGAGCACCCCCCTGGAGGCGGAATGCCGCGAAGCCGCCACGAGGGCTGCCGAATACGTGATCTCGCGCCAGTCCTCCGACGGGTCATGGGTGTATGGAGAAGGCCCGCAGTGGGACTGGATCGACGGATTCCACACCGGATTCGTGCTCGAGTGCCTGTACGGCCTTGCCGTCTCCCTGGGCAGGACGGACTGGCTGGATCCGGTCGCGAGGGGACTCGTCTTCTACAGGGACCGGCTGTTCCTGGAGGACGGGACGGCGCTGGGCCGGCCGGGGCGGAGAGGCCCGCTCGACCCGCATGCCTTCGCCCAGGGAGCCATCACCTTCGTGAAGCTGGAGGAACTCGGTCACGATGGCGCCGACTTCGCCGGGAGGATACTCGGGAGGGCCTGCGAGACTCTCTGGGACGAGCGCCGCAAGGGCTTCGTCTTCAGCAGGGGCGCCGTCCTCTCGAACGGGACCGTCCACATGCGCTGGAACCAGGCCTGGATGCTGAGAGCGCTCTGCGCATGGCTGGGGAGGGAGGCCCGGTGAGGGTCTGGTTCGACGCGGACAACGCCCCTCATGTCCTCGTGATGAGGCCGCTCGCCGAAGAGTTGCGCAGGATGGGCGTCGACGTGGTCTTCACCGCCAGGCGCCGCTCCTCCACCTGCGAGTTGCTCGACCTGTTCGGTCTCCCCTACACAGTCACGGGAGGCCCGGGAGGCCGCGGAAAAGCCTCCAAGGCGCTTGGGATCCTCTCGCGGGCAGCATCCCTTGCCGGTTTTGCATGGAGATCGGGCGCCTCCGTATCCTTCGGGCACGGCTCCAGGTCCCTCCCCCTGGCCTCACGGCTTGCCGGCATACCCACGGTGACGATGTACGACTACGAGTGGGTCGAGCCGGCCATCTTCAACAGGTTCTGCGACATCATCCTCCTGCCGGAGGCGGTGGGACCCGGAGGCGTCCGTGACGCCGGCATCTCCGCGCGGAAGGCCAGGTTCTTCCCGGGGCTCAAGGAGGAGATGTACCTCTCGCGCTGGAGCCCGGATCCGACGGTTTCCGAGGCTCTCGAGCCCTCCGGGGGGCGGATCAGGATCCTCCTGCGGCCGCCCGCCGAGAAAGCCCATTATTTCACCAGGGAGACTGCCGACCTCTACGCAGGGGTGCTGGCGCGCCTGCTGCCGATGCGGGACGTCCAGATCATCCTGATACCGAGGGAAGGCTGCCCAGTCCCCGCTCCGCCCGCGGGCGGAGCTGCGGTGCAGGTGCCGGGGCGGGCGCTGGACGGGCCGAGCCTCGTCTGGCTGATGGACATGGTCATCGGCGGCGGGGGCACCATGACGCGGGAGGCGGCGGTTCTCGGCGTTCCTTCGGTCTCCTTCTTCAGGGGCCGAAGGGGCCGGGTCGACACGATGCTGGAGCAGGCTGGGAGACTAGTGATGCTCGAGCCGGGCGGGGCCGGGGCGATGAACGTCGCCCGCAGGAAGACGGAGCCCTCCATCCCCTGTCGCGAAGACCTTGCACGGTCGGTGTGCGAAACTATTCTGTCCGCTGCGCGGAACCCGTCTCCGAAGGGCTGACCTCGGACACGCAGAACGCGTACTTGCCTGAGCGGGTCGCCCTGATCTCCTGAACCAGCTCGATCTCTACGGTGACGCCCTTCGGCAGGAGGTCGGCGACCGCCCTGCGCAGCCTGGAGGAATCCTCCTCCGAGAAGCCCGGAGCCGGGACGATCCTCACGACCAGCCTCGAGGTCTCGGGCTGGTAGATCTGGGAGAGCCTGATATTGCGGGCCTGCTTGAACGGGAAGGTGAGGTTCGATGCCGACAGGAGGGAGCCGTCGGGGAGCAGCAGGAGATCCTCCCTCTTGGTGTCCACCGGAGCGATCCGGGGGGAGTGGCGCCCGCACGTGCAGGGACCCTCGAGGAAGCTCGAGACGTCACCTGTGCGATAGCGCAGGATCGGGAAGGCCAGGTTGCTGAGCGAGGTGCCCGTTATCTCGCCCCGCTGCCCGGGGTCGACCGGCCTGCCCGACGGATCGAGGATCTCCAGGATGCAGTTCTCCCAGTTCACATGGAGGCCGTTCGCGCACTCGAACTCGCTGGCCGACGCCACCCTCTCCGTCAGTCCGTAGTAGTCCCACGCCCTGCAGCCGAAGACCCGCTCGATGGTCTGCTTCTGGAAGGAATGCATCGGCTCGGCCCCGAAGAACACCGAGGACAGCGACAGAGAGAGGCCGCGCTCCTCCATCGATGAGGCCAGCGCATACAGCACGGACGGGTATCCCTCGAGAGACCTTATGCCCCGCCTGCCGATGAACTCGGCGTATGCCGCCGCGTTGGCGGGGGAGAGGTGATAGGTGGAGAAATAGGTGAGGTGGGCCAGCCTGCTCGTGCGCCAGAAAGGCGGTTTCTTGGCGTGGACCGGGACGATCCGGTGCCCGCCCAGCATGCCGCGCCAGTCGCTGCACATCCTGCAGCCGACCGAGAGGCGGTGCCTCCAGATGAGCGCCCTCTCCCAGTCGTGGCTCTCGCGGCTCCAGAAGACCCGCAGAGGGGTGCCCGTGGTGCCGCTGGTCGAAGTGGGGATCCCCCCCTTCCGCCCTTCGTTCAGGAAGCGGGCGGGGGACTCGAGGATCTCCGCCCTGGAGATGACGGGAAGCGAGCGGAACACGCCTTCGGGGTCCCTGGCGACCGCTTCCGGCGACGGCAGCAGCGGCCTGTAGAAATCGGTGCCCCGCGCGGCCTCCAGCACTGCCGCGAGTCTCTTCCTCTGCCATTCGCTTATGCCGGCCGGATCAGAGTTCTGCATCCGGCAGAGCTCGCCCACCAGGGCGCTGAAGGCTCTTCCGCGCTCGTGGGCGCAGCGCCTGGCGCAGATCAGATCGACCGCCGCCTCCTGCAGGAACAGGGGGAGGCGTCTGTACGCTGAGTAGGCCAGGCCACCGTATCTCGACATCACCATCCGCCTGGTTGTTTCACGACAGCCGCTAATCTACCTATATAGCTTCTCCGGGGAGAGTATCCCCGACAGGAGACGCACGGGAGGGCCAGGTATGTACGACGCTTCGTCCGTTGCGATGGCGAGGACGGCGAAGACGGGGTATCCGCCGGCGCCCTGCGACCCGTCCGAGCGCTTCCCGGAGCTTCCTCCGGCAGCCTGCGGCAGGGCCAGCAACGAAGTCTACGGAGCCGTCAGGAGAGCTCTCGCCGCCCTGGGGCTGGACGGCGGGAATGCAGGAACGCCTTCGTGGAACCCCCTCGGAGAGGTCGTGCATCCCGGGGATACCGTCCTCGTCAAGCCGAACTTCGTCTGCGGCAGGCGCGAGAGCCGGCCCGGCGAGTGGCGCCAGATCGTCACCGACAGCGCCGTGCTGCGCCCCGTGCTCGACTATGCGGCCATCGCGCTGCAGGGTAGAGGCAGGATACTCCTCGCCGACTCGCCTCAGGGCGACTCGGACTTCGGGCTCCTCGCCGAGAGGACCGGCGTCCGGGAGATGTGCCGCCGCGTGAGCTCGCTCGCGGGAATCTCCGTGGAGATCATCGATCTCCGCCGGGAGACTCTCACGGTGCACAGGGGAGTCGTCACCGGCACGCGCCCCCTGAGCGGGGATCCTGCGGGCTACCGGATGTGCCGGCTGACCCATGGCAGCCACTTCGACGGGGCGCCGGGGACGGCGAGATTCTACGGAGCCTCCTACGACGCCTCGGAGACGAACTCGGCTCATGCCGGCGACGCCCATTCCTACGAAGTATCCGCCACCGCCCTCGCGGCGGACGTGATCCTCAGCGTTCCCAAGCTCAAGACCCACAAGAAGTGCGGCATGACGGGCGCCCTGAAGGGTTTGGTGGGGCTGACCGGAAACAAGAACCTGCTGCCCCACTATAGGTTCGGCGCTCCTCCCGACGGAGGGGACCAGTTCCCCCCGACCCGGGGAGCGGGCTCCATCGAGAACTGGTTCGTGGGAGCCGGGAAGGCGGCACTCAGACGGTGCGGCCCGCTGGCGTCCCTGCCGGCAGGCATACTCAAGCCGATAGCGTACATGATTTTCGGGCGTACCGACAAGGTGGTCCGCAGCGGGAACTGGCCTGGCAACGACACCATCTGGCGCACGGTCCTCGACCTGGCCGCGATCCTGACGCTGGCCGACCGCGAGGGCGTGATCCGGGATGTCCCGCAGAGAAGGTTCTTCTGCGTCTGCGACGGGATAGTGGCTGGAGAGGGCAACGGCCCTCTCGATGCCGAGGCCGTGGATGCCGGGCTGGTGATCGCAGGCGGGTCGCCGTTGTGCGTGGATGCCGTCTGCGCATCCATCTGCGGCTTCGATCCGATGCTCCTCCCGATAGTCAGGGGTGGCTTCGGGAGCGCGCTCCTGCCTCCCCCCTGCGGCCCCGGGGACATCGCAACGCTCATCGAGCCATCTCCCGAGCCCGTGAGGGGCCTGGACGGCCTGCCCGTCATCGCCGCCCTGAGGCCGCACTTCGCCTGGACCGGAGCCACCCGCAGGTGAGCCCCGATAGAAGCGGACCGGCAGACGGCCGGCTCCCGCGCCGACTCCTGCTCTGCATCGACGGGCTCGGACCCGGGGGGGCCGAGAGGCAGCTCTGCCTGCTGTGCGAGGGCCTGGCCGGAAGGATCGACACCGCCGTCTGGTCTCTCCACGGAGGACCTCTCGCCGGGCGCATCGAGGCCCTGGGAACGAAGGTCCGGACAGGGATGCGCGAAGGCGCGGGGCGCATCGCCGCCCTTCAGGACGCGCTGGCGTACATGCGCGAATTCGATCCGGACATCCTCCATTCCTGGGGCTGGATCTCCTCGTTCCTGTGCGAAGCCTCGGTCAGGCTGCGCGGGAGGGGCACGCACGTCACCGGACTCGTGAGGATGGGCACAGCCCCTTCCTCGAAACGCATCCGGCTCCTGATGGCCGCAAGGCTGGGCAGGCTCTGCATCGGGAACAGCGCAGCGGGGCTGGCCGCCTGGCGGATCCCTGCGCGCAAGGCCAGGCTCGTCCCGAACGGCTTCGACGACCGGAGGCTCCTCCCCCGCACCTCCATGCCGGGAGCCGGCCCTGTCTTCCGGGTCGTCATGGCAGGCTCCATGTCGGCCCACAAGGACTTCGACACCCTCGTGCGCACGGCCCGCATGCTGGAGGACGAGAGGCCCGGGAGGTTCCGCTTCCTCCTCCTCGGCGACGGGCCGGGGATGGAGGGCCTGGCCTCCCTCGCGTCAGATCTCGGCTGCACCTCCGTCGAGTTCGGGGGAAGGGTGCCGGACATCATGCCGCTTCTCCCCGGCTGCGACGCCGGAGTCCTGCTCTCGCCGCTGGGCGAGGGCATGTCCAACTCCCTCATGGAGTACATGGCGGCGGGCCTGCCCGTGGTCTGCACGAGGGGAGGAGGCAATCCGGAGCTCGTCAGGGATGGCGTAGACGGATGGATCGTGCCTCTGCGCGATCCCCGCTCTCTCCTGGACAGGCTGACCGCCCTTGCCGATCATCCGGGTACGGCTGCGGAGATGGGTCGGGCCGCGAGGGAGAAGATCATCTCCGAATTCCCGGCGGCCAGGATGGTCGAGGCGGTCCTCGGAGTCTACCGCGAGGCCGCCGGAGGAAGAGGATGACGGGCGGGGCTGGCATCCGCAGGGTGCTCGTGATCGGCAACAACTCGGGTGCGATCCACGGCTCGCTTGTCATGAACCGCTACCTGGTGAAGGCCATCACAGATGCGGGGTGCAGCGTCTCGGTCCTGGACAGGGCGTTCTCCAGGAGGAACACCGAGATAGGGAAGATGAAGCCCTACAAGCTGCTCAAGGCTGCCGGCATGGCCGCGAACGCCCTGGCAATGGGCCTGCACGGCCGTTTCGACGCGGCGTTCTACCTCCCCGCTTCGCTGCCTCCGGCCCTCACCTTCGACTACTACTACCTGCCCCTCGTCAGGCACCTCTCCGGCCTGTGGATAGGCTACTCCCACATGGTCAGATACAAGGGCCTCTCAGAGGGTCCCAGCCGCTTCCACGCCAGGATGTCCCCGCGCTTCTGGCAGTCCTTCGACTGCTGCATAGGCCCCAGCGCCGCCGTGGCCGGCGACCTGGAGGCGGTCGGAGTCTCTCCCGGCAGACTCAGGGTGCTGCCCAACTGCCTTCCCCCGGGGTGGACCTTCGGGGACGAGCAGGAGGCTGCGGCCAATGCCTCCCGCCCCGTCGAGTCGATCCTCTTCCTGTCCACGGTGCGTGCCAGGAAGGGCATCTGGGACCTGTTGGAGGCCTACGACGCCATCTCGGGCAGGCCTGGCGGAGCACCCTCCCTCGAGATAATAGGCCCCGAGACCGATGCCGGAGCCTTCGCGGCCATCGAAGCCTGGGCGCGCTCGAAGGGTCACTCCTCGCGCATCTTCCTGAGGGGCGAGCAGGGACATCGGGAGATCGAGGAGAGGCTCTCCCGGGGAGGGTCGGTATTCGTGTTCCCCACCAGGCGGGAGGAGGCCTTCGGCCTCGTGCTGGCAGAGGCCATGAGCAAGGGCATACCGATAGTCGCCACGAGGATAGGCGCCATTCCCGAGGTCCTCGACGATGGCCGCGCAGGGCTCCTGGTGGACCCCGCGGATCCCGCCGGCCTCGCGACTGCCATCGAGTCTCTGCTCACCGACGCAGGAATGCGCCGGAACCTGGCCGTGGAAGGCCTCCGGGCATCCCGCCGCTACTCCTTCGAGACATATGCGGAGGGTGTGGCCGGGATCCTCGACTGGGCGGACGGCTTCAGGAGCCGGCGGCCCCGACCCTCCCCCGATAGCAGGCGATAGCCTCGTCGAAGACCTTCGAGAGCAGACCCACGGCTGTGGAAGCGGAGTGCGCGAGCGCCCTATCCCTTATCCCGCCACGATCCGGAGGCGAGCGCTTCATCTCCGAAAGGGCGTCGGCCAGATCGCGCGCGGACAGCCCTGAGGGCAGAATCCGGCCGGCGCACCCCACCATGCCTGCCACCCCCCCGACATCCGTGGCCACCACGGGCACGCCTGCGGCCATGGCCTCGAGGACCACCAGCGGGACGCCCTCGGCGGCCGAGGGCAGCGCCAGGCAGTCGGCGGCCTGCATGAATCCAGGCATCTCTCCGGGCCCCAGGGCTCCCGCGAGCACGATCCTCGATGCGGCGGGGGACTTCCGGGCGAGGTCCGCCACCTCCACCGCCCGGGTGCCGCTGCCTGCGACTGCCAGGAAGGGCGAGCCCTCCATCATCCCGAAGGCCTCCAGGAGCAGGGGCACACGCTTGACCTCCTCCAGCCTCCCCGCGAATGCGACGACCCAGGCCTCGGCCGGGATCCCGAGCTTCTCCCTGGCGGACGCCCGCGCCTCCGCGGACGGCTTGTAGACCTCGGTGTCCACGGCGTTGGGAAGGAGGACGATCCGCTCCCCGGGCACGCCCCTCGCGAGGTTCGCCGACATGCTCCTGTCGTCGATCACCACCAGCCGCTCCACGGAACGGTGCATCCTGTAGAGGACCCTGTCGTAGAGGGACGCGAGGCCGGGCGCCCTGCCCGCGCGGAAGGTGGCGTAGGTGAGGGGGTTCTCCGAGCCGTGCTGGTGGTGGACGATGGCGAAGTCCGCCAGGCCCGCGGGACGCAGTGCGGAGAGCAGCATGGCCGCCTCGTTGCTGTGCGTGTAGACGAGGGCGGGGTCGAGCGCGCGCAGCCTGGGCAGGAGCCTCAGCAGCCTGCACGGGAACAGGAGCCTGTGGGGGATGCGGCTGCCGTAGAGGGAGGGTCCCAGATCGCTCCCGGAGGATCGCGCGGGATCGGGGGAAGGCGTCAGGAGAGTCCAGCTCCGGGGGGCGGACGGCATCAGGGCCCTCAGCAGCCCGCTGACGCCTCCGACCGCCGCGGGATCGAGCGGCGAGGCCTCGGCCAGCACAACTATCGCCGGCGGGCCGTCCCCCGTCTTCATCTCACTGCGGCCGAAGCCTTCTCCAGCGCCCACGCGACCCAGAGCTCCTGCGGCCACACGCAGCCCTCGACGCGCCGCAGCGAGCCGTCGGGCTCGAGGACGAGATGGAAGGGCACCCGGTGGACGGCGGAGTCCGAATACCCGTAGGACATCTCAGAGATGACCATCCGTTCGCCTTCGTAGAGAATGTCATAGGCCATGGAATCGAAGCGCATCGTCCTGCTCAGTTCGCAGCAGGCCCGGACAGCGTCCTCCGGCAGAGGGGTCCCGTAGTCGATGATCCCGCTGCCGCTGGCCCTGAAGTCCCCCGGGCGGTTGCGCCTCCAGAATCCGGTGGCATACCTGCTCCCGATGACCGTTATCCTGAGGTCCGAGGAGTTGCCCGGGATGAACCCCTGCCAGTACGCAACGCCGAAGGGCTCGTCTCCGAGGACCTTCCGCTTCAGGAAATCCCGGTACCAGCCGTGGCGGAGGTTGCGGAGGATTTCGACGACCCTGCCGCCGCCCCCCCGGGCCCTCTCCCTCAGCGTGAGGCTGAATTCCCTGTCCAGCCGCCTGCGGAGGTCGCGCGGCCCGGAAACCAGGGAGACATGGGAGCTGCCGGCGCCCGAGGGCTCCTTGGCCACCACCGGGAACTGCTGCTCCCCGGCGAGGCGCACGGCGTCGTCGTAGTCGAAGGTCACGACGGTCCCGGGAGTGCCTACTCCCAGGTGACGGAACAGGTAGGTCTGCGCGGCCTTGCTCTCGAAGTGCCACACGGTCGGGAATCCCGGCACCACCGTGAGCCCGAGCACGGTCTCCATGAAGTAGATCTTCTCCTTCATGTACCCCGAGAACTCGGGGCCCATGTAGGGCGGCTTCCAGATGACGAGGCCGGCGCCTTCCAGGGCGTCCGCCCATCCGTCGGCGTCGAGGTTGACAAGGGAATAGCTCAGGAGCGGGTCGGACTCCATCCTGGCGTCGAGCGCGGTGGCGAACTTCTCGTGCCACCCGCCCTTGTCGAGTCCGACTGCCACGCGGAGGGCCCGGTCCGGACCTTCGCCATCCATCCCGGGACCGACGGTTTTCTGCATACGCTCGAATTATGTAGCTTCACGCCGTGCGGGGGGAGCAGACCCCGAGGGGAGGGCGGACGGTGACGGGTGTAGCATCGGCCAGGGAAACAGGGGCGCCGCCGGGCGGGCCCTACACAGCCGAAGTCGTCGCCAGGCTCCTCGACGAGGCTCTGGACTCCTCCGGAGGACTGCCCGTGGAAGCCGGAGACCGCGTCCTCATAAAGCCCAACTGGGTGCTTCACCGCAACCTTGGGGGAGGCGGCACAGACTGCCTCCATACCTCCCCCCTCCTCGTGCTCGCCGTGCTGCGTCGGGTCCTCTCCAGGAATCCGTCCTCCGTGGTCATCGGCGATGCCCCCGTGCAGGGATGCGAATGGAAGGGGATCGTCACTGCGGGCCTCATGGACGGGATCCGCTCCCTGGACGGCCGCGGGATAGTCTCCGTGAGGGACTTCAGGCGGACCGTGACGAGGGGTCGCGGCCTCTACCGCGCACCCGACGCAGATGCGAGGCCGGAGGATGCCTTCGTCCTCCTGGACCTCGGGAACGACAGCCTGCTCGAGCCCGTGTCCGAACCCGGCGGGCTCTTCCGGGTGACGATGTACGATCCGCGGCTCCTCGCCAGGAGGCACCTCCCGGGGAGGCACCAGTACCTGATCGCCAGGGAGGCCCTGGAGGCCGACAGGATCATCGGCCTCCCCAAGCTGAAGACACACAGGAAGACGGGCGTGACGGGGGCTCTCAAGAATCTCGTGGGGCTCAACGGCAACAAGGAGTTCCTGCCGCATCACAGGGCGGGCGGAACCGGCGACGGCGGAGACTGCTATCCGGGCCGCTCCCCGCTGAAGCGCCTGGCCGAGAGGCTGCTCGACCGGGCCAACGAGAGGGCTGGAACTGCCGGCTACGCCTTCTGGATCTCGGCGGCGCGGGCGGTGCTGTCCCTCAGGGGCGCGGTTGCCGGAGAAGCCGGCATCGACGGCGGTTGGAGCGGGAACGACACGGTGTGGAGGACGGTTCTGGACATCGACAGGATAGCCCTCTACGGCAGGGCGGACGGCACGATGTCGGACTCCCCGGCCAGGACCGTCTTCTCGATCGTCGACGCCCTCGTGTGCGGACAGGGCGACGGTCCTCTCTCGCCCTCACCCCTGGACATCGGGGTCATCACCGCATCCGACTGCATGGTGGAGAGCGACGAGATCGGCTGCGCGCTCCTGGGCATCTCGCCGGACAGGGTGCCTCTGGTGAGGGAGGCTTCCGGCGATTTCCGCTGGCCTCTCCGGACCCGCCCGGCGGGCTCCTCCGCAGAAGCCGCCTCCAGGGCCTCCGCCCTCGGCTCCGTGGCCGTCGCGCCATGCGGCTGGGAGGGCATCCAGGGCACGGGCGGGGTCAGCTGTCCGACCGCTCCCTGACAAGTCTCTCGAATTCGTCGACGACGGCGCCGAGCATGTGGCGGCTCATCACGCGGCGCCTCCCCGCTTCGCCCGCGGCCCGGCGCGCCTCGCCATCCGAAGCCAGGCGCAGCACCGCCCCCGCCATGGCGGCCAGGTCTCCGCGCCCGCAGAACCCTGCCGCGCCCGGACCCGACAGGAGACCGTCGGGGTCGGCCAGCAGGCTCACCACGGGCCGGCCCAGGAACCAGGCTTCCAGGAAGGCGTTCGAGAAGCCCTCGGCCGGGGATGTGTTGAGCAGCATCCGGGAGGATCCCAGCAGCTCCATCGCCCGGTCGTGGGACACCTCTCCGAGGTATTCCGCACCCAGGTCGCGCAGGGCGCGAGGGACACCGGCGGCCCCGGCGGACTGCACCGCCCCTGCGACGGCGATCCTGAGCCCCGGCAGCATGGGGAGGAGCGAGAGGAGCGAGCCGACCCCCTTGAAGGCGGAGAGGTGCCCCAGCCAGACCGCGTCCCGCACCGCGGTGTCGCAGGCGGGCGCCGGATCGGGCGGCACGAAGGCGTTCCCCAGCATCTCGGACCGTATGCCCATGGAGCTGCAGGCCTCTCTCTGGCCGGAGGTCTGGGCGAGGACGAGATCGGCCTTTCGCAGGGCTCCCGCGATGAAGTACCTGCGTGCGAGGATCCCGTAGCCCAGGCGCTCGGAACGGGAGCCTCCCGCGCCTCCCGAGAGCGGGCGG
>DIAQ01000033.1:0-3990 GCA_002414865.1 candidate division Hyd24-12 bacterium UBA5074
GGTTGCGAACCCTTCGAGCCGCCTGCCTCCAGATCTCCGGAAAGTCGATGCGGGCGAGAGGCTCTCCTCCAGTGAACTTGACGGTCCGCAGGCCCAGCGGGAGCGCCTCGTCGAGAATGCTGCCCCACCCGGACGGGGAGAGCTCGGCCTCCTCAGGAGGGCGGGCCTCGAAGGTGCACTCCTGGCGCCCCGGGGCGACCCAGCAGTGCCTGCACGCCAGGTTGCACCCACCCGAGGGGTTGGCGTAGAGGAGCCGCAGCTGGCGGACCCTGCCCTCAGTCATCCAGGTATCTCCTCAGACAGCTCAGGGGATCCGGTCCAAGCGGCCCCTCGACGGCCCATGGGATCACGGGGCATCCCCCGGGGCAGACCGGCAGGTAGCCGCAGCCGAGGCACTCGCCGCACTCCTCCAGAGGAGCCTCCACGCGCGCCCTGAACCTGCGCGCGCCTTCCGAGGAAAGGGCCTGGTCGAGCGTCCCGGAGATCAGGCTGCCGACCCTCAGGGACGTCATGTGGTCGCAGGGCGCCACGGAGCCGTCGGGCAGGATGGTCATGGAGTTCACCAGGCCTCCGCAGGAATGCCCCGGCCCCCTCCTGGCGGGGGCTGTTCCCGCCTTCGCGGCCCTCGCCGCCTCCTCCATCTCGACCAGGGGGCCCCTGACCCTGCCTCCGGTGCTGCGGGAGAGATCGAAAGCGAGCCTGGCGGAGTCCCTGAGCAGATCCCTGTCGAGCTCGAGCTCCCCCGGGAGGCAGGGCCCGGAGCGGACGAAGGGATTCAGGATCACCCAGGCCCCCTTGTCGAGCGCGAGGCGCACTATCTCCTCGAGTCTCGACGCGTTGATCGAGGTGACCGTGCAGCAGAAGCCCGGCACGATCCCCGCGCCCCTGAGGGCCTCCACGCCCGAGAGCATCGCATCGAACGCCCCGCCGCCCCTGATCCTGTCGTGGAGCAGAGGCCCGTCGCCGTCGAGGCTCACCATCACCCTCGACAACCTCGGGCGCAACCCGGCCAGGAGGGAGGCCTCGGCCCTTCCGACGAGCGTGGCGTTGGTGTTGACACCCATCCGGAAAGGCCTCGCCCTCGCGCCGGCCGCGATCTCCGGGAAATCCTCCCTGGCGAACGGCTCCCCGCCGCTCAGGGTTAGGTGGAGCACATGCCGGGATGCGAGCGTGTCGAGGATGCCGAGCCATGCCGCGGAGTCGATATCGCCTCCCAGCGGACCGCTGCTCGACACCGTGCAGTGGGGACAGGAGAGGTTGCACCTCCCGGTGAGCAGCAGGCTGGCGGAGCGGGGCGCGGCCGGAGCCGCGAACTCAGATGCGCCTGAGCATCGAGGAGCGGTCGAGGTCATCCAGGAACGCATCCAGATCGGTCTCCAGAGTGCCCGGCGGGATGGCCGGATAGCGGGTCGCCAGCTCCGATAGGATCCCGTCTCTCGTCATGCCGCCTTCGATGAGCGAGCATATGCCGACGGCCACCCCCTCCACGAACCTCATGTCCCCCGTGTCCACATCGAAGAGGATGCCACCCTCCGGCTCCTCACGGAAGACAACACTGTCAGGAAAGCGCAGTTTCATCGCATCTCCACCCTCCGGCCTGGAACAATTCGCACCGGTTCCCGAATATAGCCGTCCGGATGCGTCCGAAGCGGTATGGACTCGGGGCGCGGTGCGGGGCATAATCGTGCGGGAGGTTTCATATGCGTTCATCGCTCTTGGCCCTTTTGTGCCTCGTCTCGCTGGGCTCGGCCATCGGCCTCGATCCGACCGACTTCTCGCTGACCGGTCCGGCCGGGTTCACGCCCGACTTCTCCAGCTACGCGTCATTCTCCTACAGCAGCGGTGGAGGCAGGAGCTGGGGAACCGGCACCTACGTCGGCGCCATGAGCTTCCTCCTGCACCCCGACCTCACCGCCGAAGTCGACCTGGGATACAGCAGGCTCTTCCTCCCGGGCTCGAGCGATCAGGGCAGATATCTCGGCGGAATCGGCCTCGACTGGCGGGCGACCGATAACTTCACCCTCCAGCTGCGCGTCGACGGCGCGGTGACGGGCGAGGCGCTCAGGGGATACTGATCCCCATCCTGACTCCACTCCTGCTGCTGCTGGCCTCGTCCGGGCAGGGCGATTCGCTGCTCGGCGCCGGAAGGCTTGCAGAGGCCGTGCCCTTCCTCGAAGCCGAGGCATCCGAGCGGCCGTGGGATGCCTGGATCCAGTACCGGCTCGCCTGGGCTCTCGACAGGCTCGAGATGCCCGACAGCGCCCTCTGTCACGCCCGGTCGGCATGGGAGCTCTGCCCGCAGAACGAAAGGTATCTCGGCGAGCTGTTGAAGTCGCTCTCGATGCTCGGGCGCGACAGCGAGGCCGTCGACCTCGCGGCGTACCTCCGGGGGGGCGGCCCTGGCCGCTATTACGCCGCTTCCTGCGGCGACAGCGCGTCGCTCGCCTACCTGCTCGAAGCCCGCAGCTCCCCGGATGATTCCGTCGCGGCGGACGCCTGCTGCTGGCTTGCCGTGCTCTCGTCCTCGCAGGGGGACGAGGAAGGCTGCCTCGATCTGCTCCTCGACTGCTCCAGGCTCAGGGGGGACGATCCATTCTACCGCGAGATGCTCGTGGAGCACCTAGCAGGGGCCGGAAGGGTCGCCGAGGCCCGCGTCCAGCTCGAGGCGCTCGCCGGGGCGAGAGTGCGCGACCAGGGCTACTGGCAGGCCCGGGCGGAGCTCGCGAGGGCCGAGGGCGACGACACGATGCTGCTCTGGGCTCTCAGGAGGGCGCATTCCTGCAGGGGCACCGCCCAGGCTTCGAGGGACCTCGCCTGGGCATTGTACAGGCGCGCGAGGCGGGACATCTCGGGAGGCGATTCCGGCCTCGGGCGCGAGAGGCTGCAGGAGGCCCTGCAGGTCTGCGCCGACAGCCTCGTGTCGGCCAGATGCGAATCGCTCCTGGCGATTCTGGGCGAGTTCGAGCGCCAGGCCGGGGGCTGGAGATGAGGTCGGGCCGGCCTGTCTTCTTTTTCTGGGGAATACTTGTGTTATCTTCGGCAGGATGCTCGGGGCTCCTGAGGACCGACCGCCTTCTTCACGCCGCCTATTCCGCCGACCTGTCGTGCATGGCCGGCTGGACCCTCGTCAGGAGCGGGACGGGAGACGGCCGGGCGCCGGCCGCCGGGGCGCTGGCGGCGTTGTCCGCGGGCATCGTCAAGGAGCTCGTCGACTCGCGTGCGGAAGGGTGGCACCCCTTTCCCGGCGATCCTCTCGACCTTGCCGCCGACGCGGTCGGCTGCTTCGCCGGCGCCCTGCTGCTCAGGGCTGCGGTGATTGGAGACTAGAGTGCTGACCGGTATCGTGAAGAAGATCTTCGGCGACAGCGGATCGAGGAACGTCAGGGTCCTCCGCCCGTTCGTCGAGGAGATAAACGAGGTCTACCCGGCTCTGAGCTCCCTCACGGACGGGGAGCTGTCCGCCCGCACGATCACGTTCCGCAGGAGACTGGCTTCCGGGGAGACCCTCGACGACATACTCTGCGAGGCCTTCGCCACCGTCAGGGAGACCTGCCGGCGCCATTGCGGGCGCTCCTGGAAGGTCACGGGGCACGAGATCGAGTGGAACATGGTCCCGTTCGACGTCCAGCTCATGGGCGCCGTGGTCCTCCATCAGGGCAAGATCGCGGAGATGGCCACCGGCGAGGGCAAGACCCTGGTCGCCGTGCTCCCCATGTACCTCAACGGTCTCGCGCTCGACCCCGCGTGGGAGGAGAAGGCCCGGGCCGCCTTCGGGGAGGATCCCGCGAACTGGGTGTTCGAGCCCCTCGAAGGCCTTCCCGTGGGCCGGGGGGCGCATCTCGTGACGGTGAACGACTACCTGGCCCTGAGGGACTCGGAATGGATGGGTCCCATCTACGCCTCGCTCGGGCTGACAGTCGGCTGCATCCAGCAGGGGATGACCCCCGACCAGAGGAAGCAGCAGTACAACTGCGACATAACCTACGGCAC
>DIAQ01000033.1:4279-26605 GCA_002414865.1 candidate division Hyd24-12 bacterium UBA5074
GACAACATGGCGGTCCGGCTCGAGGACCGCGTCCACAGGGGATACGCCTTCTGCATCGTCGACGAGGTCGACAGCGTGCTCATCGACGAAGCCCGCACGCCCCTGATCATCAGCGGCGCGGTGGGGGTCTCCCGGAACAGGTACAAGGAGTTCCGCAACCCGGTCGGCAGGCTTGCGTCGAAGCAGACCGAGCTGGTCAGCAGGATCGTTGCCGAGGCCGACGGGCTCTGGGAGTCCGGCAAGAAGTGGGAGGCCGCCGACCTCTATCTCAAGGCGAGGAGGGGCGCCCCCAAGCACAGGAGACTGACCCGCTCGCTCCAGGATCCCGACCGGCTGCGCGAGGTGCAGAAGGTCGAGGGCGAGAGGATGCGGGAGAAGAACCTCCACGAGCTCGACGAGGACCTGCTCTTCGCGATAGACGAGAGGGAGCGCTCGGTCGCCCTCTCGGAGGAGGGCAGGAAGGTGCTCTCCCCGGAGGATCCCGACTTCTTCCAGATGAGGGATGTAGGAGAGGTCCTGGCAGAGGTCGAGGCGCTGCAGGTGGGCGCGGAGGAGATGCTCGAAAAGCGCAGGACGGCCCTGGAGGAGCACTCGAAGAGGGCCGAGGCCCTCCATGACATAGACCAGCTGCTGAGGGCATTCCAGCTCTACGAGAAGGATGTCGAGTACGTGATCGACGACGGGCGCGTCGTGATCGTCGACCAGTTCACGGGGAGGCTGATGCCCGGCAGGCGGTTCAGTGACGGTCTCCACGAGGCCCTCGAGGCCAAGGAGAACGTCGAGATCCGCGCCGAGACGCAGACCCTCGCAACCATCACCATCCAGAACTACTTCAGGATGTACGACAAGCTGGCCGGGATGACCGGCACGGCGGAGACCGAGGCCGAGGAGTTCGGCTCCATCTACAGCCTCGACGTCATAGTGATCCCCACGAATGTGCCCGTCGTGCGGATGGACCATGATGATCGCGTATACAAGACCAAGCGCGAGAAATACATGGCTGTGATGGACGAGATCGCCGAGCTGCATTCCCGCAGCCAGCCGGTGCTGGTCGGAACGGTCTCGGTCGAAGTCTCGGAGACGCTCTCCAAGCTGCTGACCGCCAGAAAGATACCGCATAACGTGCTGAACGCGCGACAGCACCAGCGCGAAGCCGAGGTCATCATGCTCGCAGGACAGCCCGGAGCGGTGACCATCGCCACCAACATGGCCGGGCGCGGCACGGACATCAAGATCGCCCAGGCGGTCCGCGAAGTGACCGGTCCAGACGGCTCGAAGGAGCCGGGCGGGCTGTTCGTCATCGGAACGGAGAGACACGAGGCCAGGCGCATCGACCGGCAGCTCAGGGGCAGGAGCGGCCGCCAGGGGGACCCCGGGGGGAGCAGGTTCTACCTTTCCCTGGAGGACGACCTGTTCAGGCTCTTCGCCTCGGAGAAGATGATAGAGTTCCTCAAGAAGTCCGGCCGCGATGAGAGCGAGGTGATCGAGCACTCCCTCCTCACGAAGGCCATAGAGCGAGCGCAGAGAAGGGTCGAGGAATACAACTTCGGGATAAGGAAGCACCTCCTCGAGTACGATGACGTGGCGAACAAGCAGCGCGAGGTCGTCTACGGCAGGAGGCTGCAGGCCCTGACGGGCGCCGGCCTCCAGGAGGAGGTCAGGGACATGATCTCCTCCGTGGCCGGGTTCGTGCTCGAAGAAGCCTTCCCCGAAAAGACGAGACCCGAAGAGTGGAATCCGGGAAGGGGCAGGGCCGCCCTGCAGGATCTCGCCGGCGTCACCTTCGACCTCGGAGACCTGCCCGGATCCACGGACGATCCGGCGGAGGCCCGCACCAAGGCGGTCTCGCGGCTCCTCGACTTCTACGCCTTCAAGGAGAGCAAGCTCGGCTCCCCCCTGATGCGGGAGCTCGAGAAGTGGTCGGTCCTCAGAGCCATCGACCTCAAGTGGAGGGAGCACCTCCTGGAGATCGACCATCTCAAGGAGGGCATCGGCCTGCGCTCCTACGGCCAGAGGGATCCCCTGGTCGAGTTCAAGAAGGAGGCATTCGAGATGTTCGAGGCCCTCCTGGACGAGGTCGACAAGCTGGCCGTCCGCCAGGTGCTGTCCCTCTGGCCACAGCAGACGGCTCCGCTGTCGAGGGAGGCGCAGCCGGCCGGCGTGGCGCACAGGCCCGGCCTTCAGAGGCCGATCGCACCCGATTCGGCGGGAGGGCCGCCCCGCCCGCAGATCACGGAGAAGCCGGCCACTGTCCGGCGGGACGTCCCGAAGGTGGGCAGGAACGAGCCTTGTCCGTGCGGAAGCGGCAAGAAGTACAAGCACTGCTGCGGCAGTTGAAGGGGGGAGAAATGTCGGAGAGAGGGAACGGAGAGGCCTGGGCGTTCTTCACGGGCGCCGTCATCGGCGGGATAGCAGCGCTTCTGCTGGCCCCCGCGAAGGGCTCCGAGACGCGGGCCAGGATCAGGCAGGTGGCCGAGGAAGCCGTCTCGAAGGGCGGCGAGCTCGTCGAGAGCGGCAAGACCGAAGCCGGCAAGCTAATCAGCAAGGGCCGCGACAAGCTCGAGACATTCGCCCAGAAGTGCGAGGAGAAGGCTGCCCAGTAAGGATTCGCCCGGCCCCGGCTCCGCCGGGCGCGTGCTGGTCTGGGGCGACGGCGCAGTCGGCAGAGGGCTGGCCGTCGCCCTTTCACGGAATGCCGAGGTGATCCTCGTGGGCCCGCCCGGGTGCTCCGAGGGGATCGTCGAGGTGGTCTGCACCGGGGCCATCCGGGGCCGCGCGCGCCTCCCGCTCGTGCGCCCCGCCTCCGCCCCGGCGGCGGATTCGGTTCTCGCAGCCCTCAAGGCCTACGATATCTCGGGAGCTGCGGAGGATATCCGCCGGACAGGCTGCCCGGTCGTCTGCCTCTCCAACGGGATGGGCCTGGAGGAGGAGTGGGGCGGTCCCGCCTGCGGGGTCGAGTACGCCGTTGTGCTGGGGGGGTTCAGGAGGGCTGGAGACGGCCTCGTGGAGACACATCCGGGAGGCATCATCGCGGCGAGGAGCGGGAAGGCCGCGGAGCTCCTGGAGGGAGCCGTCGACGACCTCGTCCTGGCAGATTCCGTCGCCCCCTGGCGCTGGGCCAAGTGGCTGCTGAACAGCTCTCTCAATCCTGTTGCGGCCCTCGCCGGAGCGGCCAACGACGAGCTGGCCCCGGCGGGCCTGGACATGATCGTGAGGGAGATGCAGGCCGAGATGGCCCCGGCGGTGCCGGCTGCATGCAGGGCCTGGGCCTCGGCCAAAGCCCTCGAGATGGGCGATTACCTGTTCGCCAACTCCTCCAACAGGTGCAGCATGCTGGGCGACCTGGATGCGGGCCGCAGGACCGAGATCGAATTCCTCACAGGGCTTGCAGTGAGGCGTCTGCCTCCGGGCGGCTGCCCGGTGTGCCGCGCCGTCTATCTGCTGATGAGGGCCAGGTGCGGCTCCAACGCCTAGAAGGCGTCCTCCTCGTCGCCCATGTCCGTCTCCTTGTCGAGGAGCTCCCAGGCCGGGGTGCCCGTTATCTCCTGGAGCTCGTCCACGACTTCGAGCTGGGAAGGGTCGATCTGGAGGGACAGGGCGTAGAGCTCGAGGGCTTCCTCCTCCTGTCCGCGGATGATGAAGATGCGGGCCATGGCATTGTAGGCTCCGACGAGCTCGGGATCGAACTCCACGGCCTTTTCGAGGGCATGGATGGCGTTGTCCACCATCAGCTCCTCGTCCTTTTCCTCGCCCCAGATCTCCGCGGGGGGGAGGTTCTCGAGAAGGGCCATCCCCCAGCAGAGACCTATCCGGAGCCAGGCCTCGGCATTGTCCGGGTCGATCTGCGTGACCTGCTCGAGGAGCTGGATAGCCTTCTTGGGGGAGTGGTCGTCCGTATAGACGCGGGCGAGGAGCAGACGCGACTCGATGTCGTCGGGATCCTTCGCGACTGCTGCCTGAAGCTCCTTCCTGGAAAGCTGCTGCTCCATAGTCAGTGCACGACCTCCATCGGGGTGGGTTTTCGTTGGCCCGTCAATACACGGCGGTTCCGGCATGCGTCAAGACCCGTCCATCAGTGCTCTCTGCGGGCCTTCGGGATGGCGTGTGCGGACATGGCGGGAGACCTGCTTGCTGCAGGATGAGGTGCGCTTCTGCAGAGGAGTCGGCCCCGCCCGCGCAGAGCTCCTGGGCAGGCTCGGGATCCGGACCCGGGGCGATCTCCTGCTCCACATCCCGAGGACCTATCTGGACAGGCGGGGGATCTCGCGAATCTGCGATCTCGTGCCCGGTTCCGAGTCGGTGGTCTCTGCGAGCGTCTCCTCGGTCCGCGAGACGAGGACGCGCAACGGCAGGAGGATGCTCGTTGCGGTGCTCACTGATGGCACGGGAAGGCTCGAAGCGGCCTTCCTGAACGCAGGGTACCTGCGGAAGGCGCTCTTCCCGGGCAGGAGCCTTCTGGCGGCCGGCCGCGTGGAGCTGCGCGCGGGACTCTCGATGTTCCATCCCGAGCTGCACTTCCCGGCAGCTGAGGACGTCGAGATGCTGGAGAAGGGCTCGATCCTTCCCGTCTATCCGCTGACCTCGGGCCTGTCCCAGGGCGTTCTGAGATCGGTGGTGTCGGCGGCCCTCGAAGACTGCAGAGAGGGGCTGGACCCCGTCCTCCCTCCCGAGGTCCTCCGAAGGGAGGGCTTCCCGGAGCGCTGGGAGGCCTACCGGGCGATCCATGAGCCTGCGGGACCGGAGGAGCCGCCGGCGGCCAGGCGGATCCTCGCGCTCGAGGAGCTGCTCCTCTACCAGATGGCCCTCAGGAGGATCCGGGCCGGCAGTCCCGGGCTCGGAGCCCACCCTATCCCCGCCGGGGTGGAGGACAGGTTCCGAAGCTCGCTGCCGTTCGTCCTGACGCCCAGCCAGGTCACCTGCCTCCGGGATGTGCTGGCCGACATGGCGCGCCGGACTCCCATGCGCAGGCTTCTCCAGGGTGATGTCGGATCGGGCAAGACGGTCGTGGCCGCCGGCGCCTGCCTGTCGTGCATCTCCGCCGGGCTGCAGTGCGCCGTCCTCGCTCCCACCGAGGTCCTCGCAGAGCAGCATGCGGTGACTTTCCGCAGGCTCCTGGGAGGTCTCGGAGCGCGCATCGGCATGCTCACGGGCGGATCGCCGCCCGCGCGGCGAAGAGAGCTGCTCTCGGGGCTTCAGTCCGGAGGGGTGGACCTCCTTGTGGGCACGCACGCCATCCTCGAGCCGGAGGTCGGATTCCGTTCCCTTGCGCTCCTGATCGTGGACGAGCAGCACAAATTCGGAGTCGAGCAGAGGGAGGCGCTCCTGGCCGGCCGGGATCCGCGCCCCCATCTGCTGGTGATGTCTGCCACCCCCATACCACGGACCCTGGCCATGACCTTCTACGGCGACCTCGACACATCCAGGATAGTGGAGATGCCTCCCGGGAGAGGGGTCACGGAGACACGCCGGGTTTCCGGAGACCAGGGGCGGCAAGAAGCCATGGGGTACCTCCTGGAAAGGCTCGACAGGGGTGAGAGGGCCTATGTGGTCTATCCCCTGAGAGAGGCTTCGGAGAAGCAGGACCTGAGGGATGCCGCCACCGCCAGGGAGTCCCTGGCGAGAGGACCTGCGGGGAGGCACGGGGTCGGTCTCCTCACGGGGGCGATGACGGCCGCCGCGAAGCTCGAGGCCGCGACCGCCTTCGCCTCGGGGAGCATATCGACGCTGGTCAGCACGACCGTGGTCGAGGTGGGCCTGGACGTTCCCGAGGCCACTGTGATGATCGTGGCGCACGCCGACAGGTTCGGCCTCAGCCAGCTCCACCAGCTCAGGGGCCGCATCGGCAGGGGCGGCAGGGACGCGAGGTGCTATCTGGTGGCTCCCGCGGGCATATCGGCCGAAGCCCGGGCCAGGCTCGATGTCCTGGTCTCCTCGACCGACGGGTTCGCCATCGCGGAGAAGGACCTCGCGCTTCGGGGCCCGGGCGACTTCATGGGGACGAGGCAGCACGGGATCCCCGAGTTCAGGGCAGCCGATCTCTCGAAGGATCTGGACCTCGTCGCGGAGGCCGGGAGACTGGCCTTGACGCAGGACGGCGCAGTTGCGAGAAACTTCGAGACGGAGATCAGATGGAGGTTCGGAGACAGGATGATCCCTATCGCATGAAGCTCTCCTGGAATGCGCAGGTTGCGGCTTGCAGGCCGCTTGCGAATATTGATCCGGGGAGTTGGCGATGGACGCGCCCGGGCGCCGGGCGTAGTGCGTACGGTATCTTGTTATGGCAGTTCAGGTTGACCTGGATCGCAATCCGATTCCTGGCAGGGGGGGCTGATGAGCGCTGCTGAAGATCGTCTGAACGAGCTCCTGCGTGCAGCGAGGAGACAGGTTCAGTCCGGCGATCGCGACCTTGCCATCCGCACGCTACAGAAGGCGCTGGACATCGATCCCGACAACGAGGAGATCCGGGGGGAGATCATGGCCATCGAGCGCGAGAATGCAGCCATGAAGGCATTCAAGCGCACGAGGTCCGCCAGGAGCTTCAGCCCGGGGGAGAAGACCTCCGCAGCCACCGGCGAGGGCTTCGTCGAGGAGTGTCTGCGGCGTTCCGCGGAGGCCTCCTCGGCCGGAGACGACATCCGGGCTCTCCAGGAGCTCGAGAGGGCCCGCAGGCAGGACCCCGAGAACGCGGACATCCTCAAGAGGATCAAGCAGGTCAAGAGGAGCATCAAGGCCAACAACCTGGCCGATCTGGGCATGACCAGGCTCCGCGGGGGAGACCCCGTAGGGGCCCTCGAGCAGGCCAGGAAGATCTTCGAGTTCTGGCCCGCCTCCCCGGCGCTGGCAAGGCTGACTGGGGAGATGGAGGGCTTCGATCCCTCCTGGACGCCTCCGACGGCCGCCGCGGCCCCGGTCCAGCCCCCCGAGACGGTGCAGGCCGTCATGGTAGAGGCTCCCGCAGCGGCTCGCCCGACCTCCCGGGAAGAGGCGGCCATCGCCTCGATAAGGGACAGGATAGCGCGCAGCGCATATGCCGAGGCCTACGAGGAGGCCGCCGCCGCTCAGGCCGCCTATCCCTCCAACCCCGTCATCAGGGAGCTGGTCGACAAGCTGCGGAAGGTTGCCGCACCGGAGCCCGCGCGCCCCGCCCAGGAGCCCAGGCGAGAACGCGGAGAGGCTGCGGCCGCGGCCCCGGCGGAGGGGAGGCGCAGATTCCCTCTGGTCCCGGTCGCAATCGTCGGATTGCTGGCGATCGCAGCCGTCATCCTGTTCGTCTTCGTGCTGCGAAAGCCACCCGCGCCCGCCGTGCCGGCGGATCTGCCATACAGCGCGACTCTCGTGCTCCAGGGCCCGCCCGAAGCGGTGGTCAACATCGACGGGAATGCGGTCAGGAGGGCGCCCGATGGCAGCATCCTGCTGACGGGCAGCGATTTCGGAACGAAGAACATCGAGGTCCGCGCCGAGGGATACGAGGTCCTCCTCGCCACCCTGGAAGTGGCCCGGGGCCAGGTCCTCTCGGACACCCTCGTGCTCCAGCCGCTCGGGACCGGCACCGCGCGCGTGGCCTTCACTCTGCGCATGCCTGAGGGGGAGGCCCAGCCCGACCCTCAGGCGGTTTCCTACCTGGTCGACGGCCAGCCGGCGGCCGCGATCCCGATCGATCTGCCCACGGGACTGCACGTCTTCCAGGCCGTCATGGATGAGTTCAACTCGATTCCCGACACCGTGCTCATCGATACGCCGGGCGAGGTCGGCATAGAGCTCGCTCTGCTCTCTCCGGAGACCTCGCAGATCTCGCTGACTCTCGCCGGGGATATCCCCGGGTCGGCCGTCTTCTATGTCGACGGAGCACAGGTGGGCACCGGCAGGAGGCTCACTCACGTCGCCCAGCGAGGGGACCACACCCTCTTGGTGACCATGGATGGCAGGGAGAACTGGACCAGGTCGATAGCACTCGGAGCCGACGGCTTCAGCCAGACCGTCGTCCTCGAGGAGACCGTCACGACGGGCCGTCTCCTGATCGGACCCGAGCCGTGGGCGGAGGTTTCCATCAACGGCACCGGCTACGGGCAGACCCCGATGCCCCCGATCGAGCTCGAGGCCGGCACATACACCGTCAGGTTGACCAATCCCGATTACGAGGATCAGGAAGTGTCGGTCCAGATAGTCACGGGTCAGGACACCAGCATCAGGTACACCGCTCCCGAGCGCCAGACCCAGCCCGAGATCATCGAGGAGCAGCCCGTCATACCGCCGTTCCCCGTGTCTCAGCCCGCCCCTGCGGTACCCGGCCTGGCGGCCCAGCGCGGGGATGTGCATGGCTATATCACGCTCGAGGTCAGAGTGGGGACCGACGGTTCCGTGACCGACGTGCAGGTGACCAACGATCCCCTGGGTCTGGGATGCGGTCAGGCCGCCGCCGATGCCGTCCGCAGCTGGCGGTTCAACCCCGCGACGCAGGGCGGGGTGCCTGTCGAGGTCACTACGACAGTGCAGGTCCGCTTCGACGTCCAGTAGCCGGAGGCCGCCGGTGCGCGAATGGTGCGCCAGCCTGTGGTCGCCTTCTGCGGACCTGTACGAGACGAAGGACGGCTTCGTGCTCTATTTCGACCTCCCGGGAGTCCGCCGGGAGGATGTTGAACTGCTCGTCGAGCAGAAGTCCATTGTGTTGCGCGGATACAGGAATCCTCCCGAGGAGGGCTGCTCCCCCCAGAGGCTGGAGCTGAGGACCGGCAGGTTCGAGAGGGATCTCGAGCTGCCTGCCATGATAGACGTCGCCTCCGTGTCCGCATCTCTTTCCGAAGGGGTGCTCAGGCTGTGCATGAAGCGCAGGGAGGCAGGCTCAGTCATGATCCGTGTGCAGTCCGAAGAGGAAGGCCGGTTCGGACCGAGCCGTCCGTCGGAGATCTCCGATGACGCCTGAACAGGAATTCGCGCTCCCGGAGCTGATACCCATCCTGCCGCTCTTCGATGGAGTGGCATTCCCCTATTCCCTCATACCCCTCACCGTGACCGATCCCCCTCAGATCAGCCTGATAGACGAGGCGGTCGTCGGGAACAAGATCGCGGGCCTCGTCGCGGTCAGGAACCCGGATGCCTCCCCGGCCGAGCCGGGAGACCTGTTCGACGTGGGCACGGCGGCGGGGATCGTGAAGCTGTACCGGTTCCCGGGCGATGTGATCAGGCTCAGCCTGAAGGGCCTCGCCAGGTTCCGGATCCTGGAGTACACGAGCAGGACCCCGTTCCTGGTAGCCAGGGTCGAGCAGCTCCACACCGAATGGCCCTCGAGGACGGACGAGGTGGAGGCCTGGCGTAAGAATATCGAGATGCAGCTCAAGCAGATCGTCGAGCTGTCCCCCGGCGCGCCCGACGAGATCCAGCTCGCCGGACTCCTCAAGGACCCGGAGAGGCTCGGATTCATCGCCGCCAGCGGCATCGAGGCCAATGTGCAGGACAAGCAGCAGGTCCTGGAGGAGGATTCGATCCTCCGGAGGCTCAGGCTCCTGTCCGAGATCATGTCCCGCGAGGTGAAGATCCTCAAGCTCAGGAACAAGATACAGGGTCAGGTGCGATCCGAGATAGAGAGGGATCAGAAGGAATACTGGCTCAAGGAGCAGATGAAGGCCATCCAGAAGGAGCTCGGCTCCGGAGAGGGCGAGAACCCCGAAGCAGCAGACCTCCGGGAGAGGCTGGACTCCAAGGCCCTTCCCGAAGAGGTCAGAAAGGCTGCGGACGAGGAGCTGGACAGGCTGGCCAAGATGCCTCCCGGGATGCCGGAGGTCGCCGTCTCGCGCACCTATGTCGAATGGATCCTCCAGCTCCCCTGGCTGGAGGGCACCGACGACCGTCTGGACATCGAGCGCGCGAAGAAGATCCTCGACGAGGACCATTACGACCTGAAAGACGTCAAGGAGAGGATTCTCGAGTTCCTGGCGGTGAGGAAGCTCAACGAGTCGGCATCCAGCCCCATACTGTGCTTCGTGGGCCCGCCCGGCGTGGGCAAGACCTCGATGGGCAGGAGCATAGCCCGGGCCATGGGGAGGAAGTTCGTGAGGATCTCGCTGGGCGGGGTCCATGACGAGGCGGAGGTCAGGGGGCATCGGCGCACCTATGTGGGCGCCATGCCTGGCAGGATCATCCAGGGGCTCCGCGAGGCGGGCAGCAACAATCCCGTGTTCATGCTCGACGAGGTGGACAAGGTCGGGCGCGACTTCCGCGGCGACCCCACCTCCGCGCTCCTGGAGGTTCTCGACCCCGAGCAGAACTTCTCGTTCAGGGACAACTACCTGAACGTCGCCTTCGACCTGAGGAAGGTCGAGTTCATCACCACGGCCAACCAGCTCGACACCATCCCCTCGCCGCTGCTCGACAGGATGGAGATCATCAGGCTCTCTGGATACACCTCCCGCGACAAGCTGGAGATAGCCCGCCGCTATCTGGTTCCCAAGCAGGTCAGGAACGCAGGCCTGACGGGTCGGATCGTGAGATTCAACTCCGGCGGGCTGCTCGGGATGGTCGATGGCTACACGCGTGAGGCCGGCGTCCGCGAGTTGGAGAGGCAGATCGGCAAGATCTGCCGCCGCATCGCGGTAGAGGTCGCCTCGGGGAAGAGCCCCTCGGTCACCATCTCCCCATCCCGCCTGGAGGGTTATCTGGGCCCGCCGCGCTTCATCCGTGAAACCGCCTCCGCGACTCCCGCGACCGGCGTGGCCACGGGACTCGCCTGGACGGCGGCGGGCGGCGAGATCCTCTTCATCGAGAGCAGCGTGATGCAGGGCTCCGGCAGGCTTATCCTGACGGGACAGCTCGGCGACGTCATGAAGGAGTCCGCCCAGGCGGCCCTCTCCTGGGTGAGGGCGCATGCGCCTGACTATCGCATCGATACGGATTTCGCGAAGCTCGACGTCCATGTCCACGTGCCGGCCGGAGCCACTCCCAAGGACGGGCCATCGGCAGGCGTGGCGATGACGCTATCGCTGCTGTCGGCCCTCTGCGGGCGACCGCTGAGGCCCGACGTGGCGATCACCGGCGAGGTGACCCTGCACGGCAGGGTCATGCCGGTGGGCGGGGTGAAGGAGAAGGTCATAGGCGCCCTTGCCGCGGGGATCCGCAGGGTCGTGCTGCCCCGCGAGAACGTCAGGGATCTGGAAGAGGTCGATGCCGGGCTCAGGGCGGAGATGGAGTTCATCCCCGTCGACAGGATCGAGGAGGCAGTCGCGGTGCTTCTCATCCGGGAAGGTATCTGAATGAGGTTTCTGATCTGCGCTTCGATCCTGGCGCTGGCGGCGGCATGCGCGAAGCCAGGCGACAGGATGGTTTCGGCTGACGGCACCGTCGCCGTCGGCAGGCTGGTTGCCGTCTCAGGCGGGGAGGCCGACTTCGGGAGCTTCACCCTTCCGGTGCCCCAGGCTCCCGCCAGGGTAACCCTGAGAAGCGGTGCCAGCTACTACGGAGATGTCTCCATGGCCGACAGGATGCTGCAGATCGCCTTCGACGGCGGAACGGCCGGGGCAAGGATGAAGGATGTCTCGAGCATCGTCTGGGGGGATACCGCCGTGGAGTCGATCCTGTTCGACGTCCCGGCGTGCGCGGGATGGGTCAACACGCACCTGGTGATGGTCCGGGGGACGCCGATCTCGATCGCCTCGGGCGGGAGGGCCGTGTTCGGCACGGGTTCCTCCGGTCCCGAGGGCCTCGAGCGCACGGCCACGACTGTCTCGACGGTTCCCGAGGCCCGCGACGGAAGCCTCGTGGCCAGGATCGGCGAGGAGGGCGGGCAGTTCACGGTCGGAACGGCATGGAGCGGGACTGCTGCAGCCGACGGGGAGCTCTGGCTGGTCGTCAACACACCGGCCGAACGCCCGTCGTCGGGCACCTACACGGTGACCATAAGCGCCGGCGAGGCGCCGGGCAGGGGAGTGACGGCCATCTACCCGTCGAGGAGATGACGGAGGCCACTTGCTCCAGTTTGCGAAGTATAGATATTATGAAGTTATGAGATTCGTGCTTGCAGCACAGGATGCGCACGGGAGGTCCACGATGCGGAACAGGTTGATTCCGGTTCTGGGTATGTTGACGCTCGCGGCGACCGGTGCCTCCGCCGCCGTCTCCACTTATGTCGCGGGCTACGGCGACACGCTGTGGGACATCTCGAACAGGTTCTACGGAACCCACGAGTACTGGGATGACATCCTCGCCGCCAATCCGTCCCTGGCGAGCCCCGAGGCGCTGCAGCCGGGGATGGAGCTCGTCCTTCCCGAGATCGCGGGAGCCGTGGTGCAGGCGTCGGGGGATGTCTACACCACCACCTATGTCCAGGCGCCCACGCTCGCGGCATCCACGCCCATGCTCAGCAGGCTGCGGCTGGAAACGGCCGGTTTCATCGCCGTCGATCCCCTTCAACCCGACGGAGTCGTTCTCGGAGTCAACGTCGAGGAGGCCGAAGGCATAGCCAACGATGACGCATATGCGGGCGACCTCGTGGAGGTGGACCTCGGTTCCGCCGACGGCGTCGTGAACGGCACCGTGTTCACCATCCTGTCCGAAGGGCAGACGGCCATCGACCCCGAGAGCGGCGGCGAGCTGGGCCCGATCATCCGCATCGCGGGCGTCTGCAGGGTGGTCGGAGTCACCGAATCGACATCCGTGACCCTGCTGGAGCACAGCTATCGCGCGGTGCACGCGGGGGACCCGATAGTCTATTACCGGCCCGCCGGCAACGTGGCGGTGAACAGCGTGCCGGTGCTCGACGAGATATCCGTCTGGGTCGTCGCCTTCCAGGATGACGACTTCCCCGATGCGTACACCTTCGACGTCGTCTACCTGAACCGTGGCTCCGATGCAGGACTTGCCGCCGGGGACGCCTTCGAGGCCTACAGGTACGGTCCGGTCGCCGAGGGTCTGGACGGGCAGATGGTGGAGATGGCGGACATCCCCGTCGCCGAGGTGGTCATCCTGAGCGTGCAGCGCACCACCTGCTCGGCGATCGTGAGCGTCAACAGGACGGGAGACCTCATCCAGACGGGGGACAGGCTCCACCTCGCGAGACGGCAGGCTAGAGACCTGGCGAGATGAGATGGAAGGTCGTCGTCAGGGCTGAGAATCCCGACGCTTCAACGCTTTTCACGCTCGAGGAGCTCACAGGCCTGAGCCGGGGTGAGGTCCTCCTCGCCCTGAGGCGGAACGGCCTGGCGGCTGGCGACGATCTCGACGAAGACCGCGCAAGGGCCCTGGCCGACTCCCTGGGCGGGCTGGGACTCTCCTCTACAACGCTCCCATCGCCCGGCAGGGAGGAATCCCCCTCTCCTCTGTTCAAGCTGGTCCTCACCGGGTACCAGCCCGGATCCAGGGCGAGGCTGCGCGAGAAACTCGAGAAGCTCAGCGGGCTCCCCCCCGAGCAGATCGTCCTCTGGCTCTCCCGGATACCGTTCGTGCTCAGGGATTCGGTGGACCACGACACCGCAAGGACGATCAAGAGGGCTCTCCTGGAGGCCGGGGCGACCGTCGAGCTGAAGCCTTCACAGTCGAGACAGGCCATGCCGGCCCCCGCCCCCGACGAGAGTCCCTCGGAGGCTCCCGCAGGCGCGGCAGGCACTTCTGGAACCCGGGGCGGACCGGCCGACCCCGCTGTCGAGGCCGCGGACATGGAGGAGCCCCCCATCGGGGACCCGCCGCCCGGACCGCCGGAGATCGAATACTGCACTGCGTCGGCAGGACCGCCGGAAGTGCTCCGCTTCAGTGCTCCCGGGCGCTCACTCCCTCTTCCCCCGGTGCTGCCGGGAGCGGCGGACCTCGAGAAGACGCCTCCGGTGACCGTCGGGACGCCCTCCGTCATCCAGGCCTCGGAGCCTCCGGTCCTGGGCCAGGCCCTGCAGATACTGGTCTCGGCCTCTTCTCCGATCGTTGCCGGCCGGTTGCGGAGGACCCTGGCCTCAGCCCTCGACTTCCGCGAGGAGGAGATCTGCTCGCTCAAGGAGGGCTCCATGTACCTCGTCGCCACAGTTCCCGGCCCCGAGAAGGCGGAGGAGCTGTCCTCCATGCTCGAAAGCACCGGCGCCACGGTCGTGGTGAGACCGGCCGGCCTCGGTGATGTTCTGCCGGGAACGGTCCCGTCAGACACGACCGGCTTCCTTTCATGGCTTCGCGGCGATGGATGACCGGATCTACTCCTTCCTCGATTTCATAGCGCTCGAGAAATCGCTGTCCCCCAGAACGGTCGAGGCATATGCAAGGGACCTCGGACAGGCGGAGGCGGTCCTTGCCTCACGAGGGGTCGACCTCGCCGACGCCACCCGCGAGGACCTCACGGAATACGAGCGGCATCTGGCAGGGCTCGGGCTGGCGGTCCGCAGCTCCCGGCGCAAGCTCTCGGCCGTCCGCTCGTTCTTCCGCTTCCTCGCCAGGGAAGGCATGAGGAAGGATGATCCCGCCTCGCTCCTGCGCCCTCCGAAGGGCAGGATGAGCCTTCCCTCGGCGGTTTCCGTGGAAGCCGTGACCGCCATGATCGAGGTCTGGAAGGACGCGGATCCGCTCTCGCTGCGCAACAGGGCGATCCTCGAGCTGGCATACGGCTGCGGCCTGCGCGAGAGCGAGCTGATCGACCTCACCCCGGACAGGGTCTTCCTGGGCGACTCCTACGTCCGCCCCTGCGGCAAGGGCGGCAGGGAGAGGATCGTGCCTCTCGGGGGGCCGGCCAGGCGCGCACTGGCCAGGTATCTCGACGAGGCCAGGCCGGCCCTCGCCCGGCGCAGGACCTTCCCCAACCTGTTCCTGAGCTTCAGGGGCCGACCACTCAGCAGGATGTCCATCTGGGAGATCGTAGAGAGGTCGGCCGTTCTCGCCGGCCTTCCCGAGAAGGTCCACCCCCATCTCCTCAGGCATTCCTTCGCCACCCACCTGCTCGAGGGAGGAGCGGACCTCCGCGTTGTCCAGGAGCTTCTCGGGCATGCCGACATAAGAACGACCGAGATCTACACGAACATCGACAGGACGCACCTGTCCGAGGTCATGGACGACTGCCACCCGAGATCGGAGCGCCGGCGGTGAAGCCGTTCCCCTCGACCTTCACCTCGTCCTGGCAGGTCTCCCGGTCGCTCGCCGCCCTGGCCTCGTGGAGCGGCGGGCGCACGGCCACGGTCTGGATACCCCAGTTCGCCTCCCTCCGGAACCATGTCAGGGAGATATCCAGGACTCCCGCCAGAACGCGGGTGGCGAAGCTCTCGAGGGTGTTGAGCGTCGAGCCCGACATGGCGGAGATCTCGGCCTCGCTCCAGCACGACAGGGCTGCCGAGCTCCTCGCGGCGTGCCTCGAAGAGGCGCCGGCGCTTCTGGAGCTCGGGTATCCCGCCGGCGAGGGCCTGGACTTCGTCACGCGGATGCCCTCTCCCGCAGGCAACACCAGGCGGACCTCCGCCCAGATGAGGGCGGCCGTGCACCACCTCGGAGGCGACTTCGGGCTGCTGCTCGACCTGCTGAAGGTGGACGACCAGTTCGCCCCCTGCCTGAGGACCGTGTTCTCGGTGTGGCCCAGGTTCACGCCCCCTGGTGAGAGCGAGGCCCTGCAGCTCGTCTGGAGCGGATCCAGGATGCCCACCGCCGTCAGCTTCAGGACCGATCTCAGGGGATACGCCCTCCTGTGCATGTACGATCTCTCGCAGAGGCTCAGGGCCTCCGAGGGGATCCAGCCCTCGGCGGCGGGCTTCGAAGCCTTTGCCTCGGACCCGGGATGACCGCTCCGAGGATAGCCTCCCTGGGTGTGGCGAGGTCGTGGACCTGGACCAGGTGCTACCTTATAGCGGACCCCGCGACCGGCTCGGCCGTCCTCGTGGACCCGGCGACGACCGACGCGGAAGAGCGGCGCCTCCTCGAGTCCAGGCTCGTCGCGGACTGGAAGGTCACGGCCATCGTGCTCACCCATGGGCATCCCGACCACATCTCCGACGCCGACTACTGGCGCGACAGGCTGGAAGCTCCCCTTGCAGGGCACCCGGCAGACCTGCCTCTGTTCACTGATCCGGTCCTGAACATGTCGGGCATGTTCGGAGGCAACGTCAGCATAAGGTCGCTCGACATGCAGCTCGCTGACGGCTCGACGATCGTGTCCGGCTCCATGCGGCTCGAGGTCCTCCACCTCCCGGGGCACAGCCCGGGGAGCATAGGGCTGCTCCTGCCCGGCCACCTCTTCTCGGGGGACATCCTCTTCGCCGGATCGGTGGGCATCGACGCCATCCCCGGATCGGGACCCCTCTGGGGGGCCTCGTTCGAGCAGGAGATCAGGAGCATCCGGACCCGCATATTCCCTCTGCCTCCAGGGACGGTCGTCCACCCCGGCCACGGCCCCGACACGACCGTCGGCGTCGAGAGGGCGACCAATCCGTTCGCCGCGCTCTAGGGGCGCCCCGGCCTTGCCACAGCTTTCAGGGCTGCATTAGCTTCATCCTCCATGTACGGAGGCGGCCTCCGTAGTGAAGACCGTACCCCAAAGCTCGGAGGAGTTCGATGCTGGGCCTGGTAGCGGTTCTTGCTGGTCTGTCGCTGCTCCCCGGAGCCGAATCGATGGCCACCATCGGACTCGGCGAGGAGTGCACGGTCACCCTCGACGGCGGGGAGGGATGGTTCCGGATACTCGAGGACGACTACGTCTTCCTCAGGATCTCCTCCGACGAGCCCGTATCCATGACCGCCTTCGACTCGGACGAGACCGTCCTCGGCCAGTCGAACCCGGGGCACGACCTGATCCTCAGCGCCTACGGCGATTACTGGTTCTACATCAGGCTCACGGGCCGCAGCGGAGGCTCGGCGACCGTCTCCGTGCTCGAGGAAGCCCCGGGACCCCTCCCGGCAGGCACGGCCGTGCAGGGCTCGCTCGCCCTCGACACCATGGGCGGCAGCTACAGGTTCGTCACCCCTTCGGACGGCAGGTGGACCTTCGATCTCGAAGGCTCCGGGAGCATGGATCTCGACCTCGAGGTGTACGGGCCGGGGATGGACATGTGGGCTGGCGGCTACTCGACGGAATCCAGCGAGTCCGTCTCCTGCGCCGCCCTCCGCGGCGACACGCTGATGGTGGTGGTGAGCCGCTTCAACAAGGCCGGCTCCGGGAACTACTCCCTCACCGCCCGGAGGACCGGAGACTTCCCCGTCCTTGAAGGCTCCGCGGTCGGGACGCTGGACGCCGGCGCAGCGACGGCCCGCTTCCGGCTGGAGCCGCTCGACGGCTGGGCGCTCCTGCGCCTCGCGAGCCCGAGCGAGGACGGGGATATAGACCTCCTCGTCAGGGACCGGAACGGCGAAGTCCTCTGGAACTCTTCCAGTTACTCGACTTCAGAGGCGCTCCTCGTGCCTCCCCGGACGGCCGATCTCGTGGCCGAGGTGAAGGCCTACGACTTCGGCGACTCCGACAGGATAAGGTTCCAGCTGGGACTGCTGCCCTCGTCTCCCGTCCGGGCCTCCGCCACGCTCGACACGCTGGTCCAGGTCTCCAACGACAGGCAGACCCTCATAGCGGTGCGCCCTCCCTCGGCGGGACTCTATGCCATCTCGGCGGTCTTCGAGAAGCTGAGGGACGGGGACCTGCAGATCTTCAGGGGCTCGGGTCCGTCGACGGCGACGATGGGCACTGCGAGGGGCGACGAGAGCTTCGTCGCATGGATAGGCCAGGGGGACACTCTCTACCTGCACCCCGCATTCGGCGACATCTCGACGTCGGGAAGCTGCAGGCTCTCGATGGCGCCCTTCGGAGGGCCCGCTCTCTCGGGAACCCTCCAGGGATCGGTCTCGGCATCCACCCCGGTGGCTTCCTGGTCGCTCGGCACCCCGGGCGATGCGGTCGTCAGCATACGGCTCCGGGGCGCCGACAGGGAGACCGACCTGGACATGATCGTCTCCGGTCCGGGCATGGACAGGATGGCCCAGGGCTGGATCAGCTCGGCAGACGCCGCCGGAGACGAGGAGATAACCTTCTACAGCCCCGATCCCGCCGTCCTGGGAATCTCCGTCTACACCTACGAGCGCACGGCCTCGGGCAGCTTCTCGCTGGGCGCGACCAGCATCCCGAGGACCGGGCTGGCGGCTCCCGGGCCGGAGGGTGAGACCTGGGCGCTCCTTGCAGGCATCAGCGGTTATCCCTCATCCGCCGACGCCCTCAACAGGGCGGGGATGGACGCGCTGGACTTCTACCGGTTCCTCTCCGAGGAGATGGGCGTTCCCGCTGACCACATCGTCCTCTTGGTCGACGAGATGGCCACCGCGGCCGCATTCAGGACCACCTTCCAGGACCTGATCGGGAGGGCGGGGGAGGGAGACAAGGTCCTCGTTTTCTTCAGCGGTCACGGCGATCAGCTTCCGCCGGGCTCTGGAGGCAGGGAGGAGGGCGATTCCGCCAACGAGGCCATCTGCCTCTACGACGGTGAGATAGAGGACGACTGGATAGCCTCTGCTCTGTCCGGCGAGCATGCGCCCGTCATCCTCTTCATGGACGCCTGCTTCTCGGGCGGCCTGGTCAACGATTTCGGCAGAGGGTCGAACACAATGATCCTGACAGCCGCGAGAGAGGACAGGAGCGTCAGCGAGCGAGTTCTGACGCCCATTCTCCTCCGCGGCGCGGAGGGCGAGGCGGACGGCAACCGCGACGGTAGCGTGACCGCGCGCGAGCTGCTCGATTTCGTCGATTCCAGGCTCCAGCTGATCTGCCCCGTCTGCGACGCCGTGATCACGGCCGGCTCCGCGGTCTGCCCGGACTGCGGCTCGGTGCTGAAGGGCGAGAACAGGGTGCCCAGGCCGGAGCAGGGATTCTTCCTCGACGAGGACATCATCCTTTGGTCATCGGGGAGGGGCGGTCATGGAGGCCGCTGAGCTCCACCCGCTCGAGAGAGCGCTCCTCTCGTACCTGGCCTCGAAGGGCCGGGCGGGAGAGGCGGACATCCTCTCCGGGAGCGGCCTGCCCGACGAGGGATCCTACCGCAGGGCTTCGCAGTGGGTCCTCTCCAGGGGACTGGCCCGCGAGGCCGGCAGGTCCGTCGAAAGCACCGTATCCCTCGGCCCCCTCGGCCGGGAGGCCCTCGAGAGGGGAGGCACCCCCGAGCTGATGCTCCTGAGCGCCGTGCGCTCGGGGAGGGCCGATTTCTCGGAACTCCAGGCCGGCGGATCCTTCGATCCGTCCCGGTGGGGGAGTGCCCTGGGAGCCCTGGTGAAGGCGGGAGCCGTCTCGAGGGACGGGAACTCCCTCCGTGCAGCGGGCTCCGGGCGCACAGTCTTCCACGAGCTCTGGGACCGCGTGTACGAGCCCCTATCCCGCGGAGAGACAGTCGAGCTGTCGACGCTCCCGGAGGGAGTGGGCGATCTGGTTCTCTCGAGGAGCCCCCGCCGCGGGAAGGGAAGGGCGGAGTTCATCGTCACCGAATCCGTCAGGCTTGTCCTCGAGATCACCGGCGAGGGCCTGGCCGCCCTCGGGGCGGCAGGCGGGGAGGCGGTCGGAAGACTGACGCAGGAGATGCTCGCCGACGGCTCGTGGCGGGGCAGGGATTTCAGGCGCTACAGCTTCGACATGCCGCCGCCGAGGATCCCATGCGGCAGGCTGCATCCCTACAGGATCTTCCTCGACACGGTGAGACGGAAATTCATATCCATGGGTTTCAAGGAGATGCGTGGTTCGATCGCGGAGACCGAGTTCTGGAACAACGACGCCCTGTACATGCCCCAGTTCCATCCGGCCCGGGACATCCACGACGTCTATTTCCTCGACACGCAGGACGCTGCGGGCTGGCCCGATCCCGCGACGCTGCGCAGGGTCGCGTCCACCCACGAGGACGGGTGGGAGACCGGAAGCCGCGGCTGGGAGTATCCCTACGACAGGGCGAGGGCGCTGACCGCGGTCCTGCGCTCCCAGGGAACGGCCCTGAGCGCCAGGTGCCTCGGCTCCGGGCCATCCATCCCGGGCAGGTACTTTGGCATCGCCAGGTGCTTCAGGTACGACCAGGTGGACGCGACGCACCTCCCCGACTTCTTCCAGATGGAAGGCATCGTGATCGGGGAGACCATCGACTTCCGGCATCTGCTAGGCCTGCTCAGGCTCTTCGCAGTGGAGATCGCAGGCGTGGACGAGTACGAGTACCTGCCCGCCTACTTCCCGTTCACCGAGCCGTCGGTCGAGCTCATGGTGAAGCATCCCACACTGGGCTGGATCGAGCTCGGAGGCGCGGGGCTTTTCCGACCCGAGGTCACCGAGCCGCTCGGAGTGACTGCCCCCGTCATCGCATGGGGACTGGGGCTCGACAGGCTGGCCATGCTCGCCATGAAGCTCTCCGACATCCGCGACCTCATGACCTCCGACCTGTCCAGGCTGAGGCGCATGACCGTGCTCCCCGACAGGGTGCTGGGAGGTGCCCGGAATGCCTAGGATCGAGATGAGCAGGACCGACCTCCTGGGCCTCGCGGGGATCCCGCAGGAGAGCGAGGACGGGCTCGCCGCGCTGCTCGCCTCCCTGAAGGCCGAGAAGGCCGGCGCCGAGGGGGACATCCTCAAGATCGAGCTGAAGGACACGAACAGGCCCGACCTCTGGTGCGTGGAGGGCATAGCCAGGGGGATCAGATGCCTCCTGGGGGGCCGTGAAGACCATCTCTCCCGCCTGCCGGCGCCTTCCGCAGCAGTCGAGGTCGATCCCGCCGTCCGCGAGGTCAGGCCCTGGATAGCCGCCTTCGCGGCCAGGGGCCCGTCTCTGTCGCCGATGGTCCTCGATGCCCTGATAGCCTCGCAGGAGAAGCTGGCCTCCTCGTTCGGGAGGAACCGGAAATCCGCGGCGATAGGATTCTACAGGCTCGGGGACATCCGCTTCCCGGTCAGATACTCCGCCGTGCCCCCGGATACGGTGTTCCATCCGCTCGGCGAGCCTGGCGAGATGCCCCTCCACGAGGTCCTGGACCGGACGGAAGCCGGGAGGAAGTACGCCGGTCTGCTCGCAGGGAAGCGCCTTTGGCCCTTCCTGTCCGATGCCGGGGGCGCGCCTCTCTCGTTTCCGCCGGTCCTCAACAGCGAAGACACCGGAAGGCTGCAGCCGGGGGACTGCGAGATCTTCTGCGAGGTGACCGGGACCGACTGGAGCACTGTGCACCTGACCTCCGTCATCCTCGCCTGCAACCTGGAGGACAGGGGCTTCGGCATAGAGCCCGTGGAGATCCGCTATCCGGCAGGCAGCCCCGGAGGAGAGCGGGTGGCGACGCCTGCGGCGTTCTCCGACCGCCTGGAGGCCGGTTTCGACCTGATCGAGAGGATCACGGGGTCGCCCCCGGATCCGGCCTCGATCCCGGGTGCCCTCTCCAGGATGGACTACGCCTCCTGGAGCGTCGGCCCGGCATCCGTGGATGCGGTTCTCGCTCCATACCGGCACGACGGGATGCATCCGGTCGACCTGGTCGAGGACCTGGCGATCGCTGCGGGATTCTCCTCGTTCGAGCCCCTCCTCCCGGCCGAATACACCCTCGGCGCCTCCGCTCCCGAGGAGGACAGGCTGGACGCCATCAGGGCGATCCTCGTGGGGCTGGGCTGCGAGGAGCTCCTGCTGCCCGTCCTGCAGGCGCGGGAATCCGCCGGATCGGCACCCCCCGGCCCGATCCCGATCCTCAATCCCATGACCGCGGAGTATTCAGCCGTGAGGAACTCGCTCGTGCCGGGCCTGCTCCGCGCGGAGGCGGCAAGCGCACACGCCGCGTATCCTCACAGGCTCTTTGAAGCCGGAGAAGTCCTCGGGGCGGAAGGCGGCTCGCTCCTGACCAGGATGACGGTGGCGGTGTGCGTCTTCGGGAATGACGCCCAGTTCGGCGATGCCCACGCCATACTCGGCGTGCTCGCCGGCTACAGGGGGGTCGAGCTCGCCCTGCAGCCTCATCCGGACGAGCGTTTCATCGCAGGCCGCTGCGCCTCAGTCAGGCTCGGGGGAAGGCTCTGCGGCGTGATCGGCGAGCTCCATCCCGGGCTTCTCGATTCGATGGGGATATCGCGGCCCGGGTCCGCCTTCGAGGTCGACGCGGAAGGCCTCTAGGGGTGGGCGGGCTCTTCAGGCTGGAATCTCCCTTCGAGCCCGCCGGCGACCAGCCTGCCGCGATAGAGGCCCTCGTGGCGGGAATCCGTTCCGGCGCGGAATGGCTCACCCTGCTCGGGGTCACGGGCTCCGGCAAGACCTTCACGGTGGCCAGGGCCATCGAAGCCCTCGAGCGCCCCGTCCTGCTCATCAGCCACAACAAGACGCTGGCCGCCCAGCTCTACAGCGAGCTCCGCGGCTTCTTCCCGTCCGCCGCGGTGGAGTACTTCGTGAGCTACTACGACTACTACCAGCC